>NZ_JBCNZM010000036.1:569-22816 GCF_040227615.1 Bacteroides sp. RTP31139st1_H2_RTP31139_211217
TCATCGGACAACGTGTGAACGAACTGTTGGCTCCCTACGGCCGTAAGTTTGCACCGGACCCCGCCTCGGTGAAAAGCGCCATGGTAGGCGGTATTGTCATGAACAATGCTTCCGGCATGAACTGCGGTACGCACGCCAATAGCGACAAGGTGCTTGTTTCCGCCCGTATCATCCTAATGGACGGTACCCTGCTGGATACCGGAAATCCCGTCAGCCGCGCCTCCTTCGAAGTGAGTCACCGTGACTTCATTCGCCGCATCTGCGAACTGCGCGATGAAATACGTACCAACGAAAAACTGGCCGAACGCATCCGTTACAAATATTCCATCAAAAATGTAACCGGGCTCAATCTGTTGCCCTTCGTCCGTTTCGACGACCCATTCGAAATCATTGCCCACCTCATGGTAGGTTCCGAAGGTACACTGGCGTTCCTTTCGGAAGTGACGATGAAGACTGAATATGATTATCCCTACAAGGCCAGCGCTATGCTCTACTTCAAGACCATCAAAGAAGCGAGCCGCGCTGTGGTAGCCATGAAGAAGCTGGTCGACGAAACCGGCGAATGGACAGTAAAAGGGGCTGAAATGCTAGACTATAAAAGCCTTTCTTCCGTCAACGACCCCGTATTCCTAAAATACAAAGGCGAAGTTGCCTCCTCTGCCCTCCCCGGCGTGGAGCCCGGCGACGAAACCGGGTTGACAGCAGTGCTGACCGAAACCAAAGCCCGTACCCCGGAAGAACTGCAACAGAACATATCTGCCATTGAAGCTTGCCTGCAAGCCTTCACCACCTATATTCCGGTACGCTTCACCGACCGTCCGGAGGAATATTCCAAATACTGGGCCATCCGTTCCGGCATCTTCCCCTCTGTGGGAGGTACGCGCCAGCCGGGAACCACTTGCCTCATCGAAGACATCGCCTTCCACATTGAAGACCTTCCGGAGGCAACGGCAGAACTGCAACAGCTCATAGCCCGCCACGGATATAATGACGCCTGCATCTACGGCCATGCTCTCGAAGGCAACTACCACTTCATCATCAACCAGTCCTTCAGTACCCAAGCGGAAGTGAAACGCTACGAAGACTTGATGAATGACATCAAGACCTTGGTAGTAGATAAATATGACGGTTCCCTAAAAGCCGAGCATGGCACGGGCCGGAATATGGCTCCCTTTGTCCGCCATGAATGGGGAGATGACGCCTACAAAGCCATGAAAGCCGTCAAAGAGCTGTTTGACCCACAAGGATTGCTAAACCCCGGTGTCATTTTCAATGATGACCCGCAATGCCATATCAAGAACTTCAAGCCGCTGCCTTTATTAGTGATGAGTGACAAGAGACAAGCTACGTCACTCGTAGCTGACAAATGCATCGAGTGCGGTTTCTGCGAAGTCAACTGTCTCTCCTGCGGCTTTACCCTTTCCTCGCGCCAGCGTATCGTGTTGCAGCGCGAAATATCCCGGCTGAAACAAAGCGGCGAGGACCCGACACGCCTTGCACTGCTCGAAAAACAATACCGCTATCCCGGCAACCAGACTTGTGCCGGAGACGGCCTCTGCTCCATGTCGTGCCCGATGGGTATCAATACGGGCGACCTTACCCATATAATCCGCCAGGAAGCATTACCCAAAGGCAGTCTGGGATACAAAGCCGGAGACTTTGTCGCCAATCATTTCGCTGGTGTCAAGAGTGCACTGCGTCCCGTATTGTCCTTAGCCAACTTCGGACATTCACTATTAGGGACAAAGGCGATGAGCGGCATTACCAAGGGGCTGCACAATGCATTAGGCATACCTCTATGGACGCCGGCTATGCCGAAAAGTTATCAGTTACAAGCTACGGAGTTACAAGCTACAAGCACTATGCAGCATAATAGCGCAGCACTTGTAGCTCGTAGCTCTGTAACTCGTAACTACAAAGTCGTCTACTTCCCCAGCTGCATCAACCAGACTATGGGTCTGGCAAAGAAGTCTCCCGTAGAGCAGCCATTGGTAAATAAAATGGTGTCCTTGTTGCAAAAAGCCGGTTACGAAATCATCTTCCCGAAAGATATGGACAAGCTTTGCTGTGGCACCATTTGGGAAAGTAAAGGGATGCTGGACATTGCCGATCGCAAGACAGCCGAACTGGAGGCCGCACTTTGGGAAGCCAGCGAACAAGGCAAATACCCCGTCCTCTGTGACCAAAGCCCTTGTCTGCACCGCATGCGCGAATGTATCAAGAAGATGAAACTGTATGAACCTGCAGAATTCATCTATACATTCTTACGTGAGAAGCTGATTTTCACACCTATTAACCGCCCCGTAGCAATCCACATCACCTGCTCCATGCGGAAAATGGGACTGGCAGATACCATTATAGCCCTTGCACGCCTTTGCTCCAATAAAGTCATCGTGCCGGAAGAAGTAGGTTGCTGCGGTTTTGCCGGAGACCGGGGATTCACCTATCCTGAGCTGAACTCGTACGCCCTACGCAAACTCCGCCCGCAAATAGAAGCGTCCGGAGTGAATATAGGCTACTCTAACAGCCGTACTTGTGAAATCGGATTGACAACAAACTCAGGTATCCCCTATGTATCCATTGCCTATCTGGTAGACGAATGTACAAAGGCAGCTGATAATTAGGATTGATAATTAACTTAACACACAAATATTACAATGAACAGTACAAAAGTAAGTAAACGCATCCTTGCACTCGACATTCTCCGTGGTGTCACCATCGCAGGTATGATTATGGTAAACAACCCCGGTTCGTGGGGACATATCTATGCCCCCTTGCGGCATGCAGAGTGGAATGGTCTGACCCCCACCGACCTCGTCTTTCCCTTCTTCATGTTTATCATGGGAATTTCCACATACATTTCCCTGAAGAAATACAACTTCGAGTTCAGCCACGCCGCCGGCATGAAGATACTGAAACGCACCATCGTCATTTTCCTTATAGGCATGGCTATCGGCTGGTTCTCGCGTTTCTGCTATTACTGGGCCTCCGCTCCGGACGACCTCAGTTTCGGAGAGAAGCTATGGGCTTCCGTCTGGACATTCGACCGTATCCGTATTCTGGGTGTCATGCAACGGCTGGCCCTTTGCTACGGAGCAGCCTCCATCATTGCACTAACCATGAAGCATAAACATATACCTTATCTGATAGCCGGCCTATTGACAGGCTACTTCATACTGTTGATGTGCGGCAACGGTTTCGCCTATAATGAAACAAACATTCTTTCCGTGGTAGACCGTGCCATCCTGACCCCTGCACACATGTACAAGGATAACGGCATAGATCCCGAAGGTTTGTTAAGCACCATTCCTGCCATTGCACATGTGTTGCTGGGCTTCTGTGTAGGGCGGCTGATGCTGGATGGCAACAAGTCGGAAGACCGTGCCTCATTTCTCAATTCGCAGCTTATCACACTGTTGCTGGTAGGTGTTATCCTTACTTTCTCCGGTTTCCTGCTAAGCTACGGTTGCCCCATCAACAAGAAAATATGGTCTCCTACCTACGTACTCGTCACTTGCGGACTGGCATCCAGTTTTCTGGCATTGCTTATCTGGATTATTGATGTGAAAGGCTATAAGAAGTGGAGCATGTTTTTCGAGGCATTCGGTGTGAATCCGCTGTTCATGTATGTATTGGGCGGCGTACTTAGCATACTTTTCGGTAGTATCAGTTTCCCGTGGGGAAACAGCAGCATCAGCATACACGGATTCTTATACAATATAGTCCTCATGCCCGTTTTCGGTGAAACCGCCGGTTCCCTTGCCTTTGCCTTGCTGTTTATCGCCATTAACTGGTGTATCGGCTACCAGTTGTACAAACGAAAAATATATATCAAAATATAAGGATTAGGGGTTAGTGATTAAGGATTAGTGATTAATACGTTGCCTATAATTAAGAAACAGTATCACCTACCATTAATCACTAATCCTTAATCACTAACCCCTAATCCCTAATCATTAAACATTATTTATATGATTCTAATAGCAGACAGTGGCTCTACAAAGACCGATTGGTGTGTTGTAGAGAATGGAGTACTTCTCCAACAGATATTCACGAAAGGGACGAACCCTTTCTTTCAGTCGGAAGAGGAAATCAGTAATGAAATAGCAACAGCGCTATTACCTCAGCTGAAGACAAGTGAGCTGGATGCCGTATACTTTTATGGTGCAGGATGCGGATTTCCCGACAAGATAAGTATGGTGCACCGTGCCATAACCAAACACCTCAGTGTGAAAAATGAAGTGGAAGTCAATACCGATATGCTGGCTGCCGCACGTGGCCTCTGCGGACATGACTCAGGCATTGCCTGCATCATGGGGACCGGCTCCAACTCATGTTATTATGACGGAAAAAGCATTGTCACCAATGTATCTCCTCTGGGATTCATCTTGGGAGACGAAGGCAGCGGAGCCTGCTTGGGCAAACTGTTGGTAGGCGATATCTTGAAAAATCAGATGACACCCGAGCTGAAAGAGAAATTCCTCAAACAGTTCGACCTGACACCTGCTGATATCATCGACCGTGTCTACCGTAAACCTTTCCCCAACCGTTTCCTGGCAAGCTTGTCACCATTTCTTGCACAGAATCTGGGTGAACCTTGTGTACGCGCTCTGGTACTGAACAGCTTTAAGGCATTCCTTAAACGCAATGTCATGCAATATGAAGACTATCAGCATCAAAAAGTACATTTCATCGGTTCCGTAGCCTTCTATTACAAGGAAGTTCTGGCAGAAGCTGCCAAAGAAATGGGTATCCAACTGGGTGCAATCATCAAGAGCCCCATGGAAGGACTCATCAAATATCACAACTGAAAGTGACAAATCGTAAATAGTAAATAGTAAATCGTCAAATAGTAAATAGCCTTATGTTCGTAAAAATCTCAGAGCAACCATCGCTCTACAATGACTTGGAAAAGAAATCAGTCCGTGAAATTCTGGAAGACATCAATACCGAAGACCAGAAAGTGGCGCTTGCCGTACAGAGGGCAATCCCTCAAATAGAAAAGTTGGTAACCCAGATTGTGCCCCGCATGAAACAAGGCGGACGCATCTTCTACATGGGTGCGGGTACCAGTGGACGTCTGGGCGTACTCGACGCTTCGGAAATTCCACCGACTTTCGGTATGCCCCCCACGCTGGTTATCGGCTTGATTGCCGGTGGTGACACTGCATTGAGAAATCCGGTAGAGAATGCCGAAGATGACATTCACCGCGGTTGGGAAGAGTTGACGGAACGCAATATTACAGATAAGGATACGGTCATCGGTATTGCTGCATCCGGTACCACCCCCTACGTGATTGGTGCCATGCACGAGGCACGCGAACACGGCATACTGACCGGCTGTATCACCAGCAACCCGGACTCTCCAATGGCAGCAGAGGCAGATGTAGCCATCGAAATGATTGTAGGACCTGAATATGTGACGGGAAGCTCACGCATGAAATCGGGAACAGGACAGAAAATGATACTGAATATGATTACCACTTCCGTCATGATACAGTTGGGACGCGTGAAAGGCAACAAAATGGTGAATATGCAACTCAGTAACAAAAAGCTTGTGGACCGTGGTACCCGTATGATTGTAGAGGAACTCGGACTGGACTATGGCAAAGCCAAGGCGCTGCTGTTGATGCACGGTTCGGTGAAAAAGGCAGTGGATGCATACCGGATTTAGCTATTACTCACTCTTAAATTCCTTTATTATGAAAGCAATATATTTTTTTCTCTTTTCTCTTTGTCTGCAAGCTGCCACCGCGCAACCCTTGCAACGCGTAGCCCCTGAACAAGTGGGAATGGACTCACGCAAGTTGATGTATGCTGACGAAGCGATTGAAACAGCCATCTCCAACAAGGATATTCCCGGTGCCGTACTTGCTGTAGTACGTAACGGCAAGATGGCCTATCTGAAAGCTTACGGCAACAAGCGTATTTATCCCAATGTGGAGCCTATGACTGCCAATACTATCTTTGATATGGCATCTTGCAGCAAATCCATGTCGACCGCCGTATGTACGATGATACTGGCAGAACGCGGCAAGCTCCGTATGCTGGACCCCGTCAGCCTCTACATACCCCATTTCAAGAATTGGGAAAGCGAAGACGGCAAAGAGAAAAAGGTAATCCGCATTGCCGATTTGATGACACACACTTCCGGTCTTCCTCCCTATGCACCGGTAGCCGAGCTAGAAAAGCAGTACGGTTCTCCCAATCCTGATGGGCTTATGGAATATATTGCTACTTGTAAACGCGACTTCAAGCCGCAGACTGATTTTCAATACAGTTGCCTCAACTTCATCACTTTGCAGCACATTATCGAGACTATAAGCGGACAGAGCCTGCGTGACTTTGCACGTGAAAACCTATTTGATGTACTCGGCATGGAGCATACCGACTATCTGCCTTGCCAACGTGATAAGGATAGTAACTGGATTACGATAGTTGACAAAGGAACGAGAAAACAAGGACACAAGGAAAACAACGTAGCCAATTCTCAATTTTCAATTCGCAATTCTCAATTGAATAACATTGCCCCCACTGAAAAGCAACCTAATGGACAAGTTCTCTGCGGACAAGTTCATGACCCGCTGGCACGTGTCATGAACGGAGGTATCAGCGGTAATGCAGGAGTATTCTCTTGTGCTGATGATATTGCCATACTCTGCGCAGCCCTGCAAAACGGAGGTGAATGGAACGGACGCCGCATCCTGAGTCCGCTGGGTGTAAAAGCCATGCGTACTGTGCCACGCACTACCGCCAGTCTGGGACGCACTCTCGGTTGGGATAATTTTACAGCCTATGCCTCCAACAATGGAGATTTGTTTGGTCCTAATACCTATGGGCATACCGGCTACACGGGTACCTCCATCATTATCGATCCGGACAATGACACTTCCGTCATACTCCTTATCAACGCCGTACATCCGGAAGACGGACACAGCGTAGTTCGCCTGCGTTCATTGGTTGCCAACGCTGTGGCGGCTTCCATCTACCCCATTCCGCGTATTTATACAGACCATTACTACAAACGTTTCCTACAGTTTATGGATGAGCCTGCCATTACAAGCAAGGACATCGTCATGCTTGGCAATAGCCTGACTGAAGGTGGCGGTGACTGGTCTGCCCGTCTTGGTAAGAAGAATGTACGTAATCGCGGCATCATCGGTGATGAAGTGATGGGTATCTATGACCGCCTGCATCAGATACTTCCCGGACATCCCGCCAAGCTGTTCCTGCTTATCGGAGTCAATGACATTTCCCATGACTTGGCACCAGACAGTATTGTAGACATGATTCGCATGACGGTGGAACGCATCCGGAAAGAATCTCCCGACACAAAACTCTACCTACAAAGCCTACTCCCTTTCAATGAAAGTTTCGGCCGATACAAAAAACTGACTGGAAAGACAGATATGGTTCCTGAAATCAACTCCCGCCTGGAGGCGTTTGCCAAAGAGGAAGGCATTGCCTATATCAATCTTTTTCCACTATTTACAGAGAAGGGAACAAATGTACTACGCAGTGAGTTGACCGGCGACGGACTGCATTTGAATGAGGATGGATACAAAATCTGGGTAAAGGCCATTAAGAAGAAGATATAAGTACTATCCTTCCCTCTATCGGAAAAGTATAACAAAAAAGTGGTGAAGAAAAAACTTCACCACTTTTTTGTTATATGCATACCTGGTTATTCAACAATACGTTCCAGCAATAAATCAAATGTCAATGCGGTATATCCGGGGATTGTTCCATCATTATTGCCACTAGAGCCATAAGCACTTTGCCAAGGTATATATAGCATCCAGCGTTCACCTGCCCGCATCAACTGCAAGGCTGCTGTCCATCCGGGAATCACACTTGCCACAGCAAAAGTAGTAGGAGAATCAAAAGCTGTCGGTTCTTTCAATGAACTCAATGGGATATTAGTATCCAACGCACTGTATCCATCAAAATTCCCATCGAATTGATCACCTACAATTAAAGTTCCGTAATAAAAAGCACTGACGGTAGAATGATATCCCGTATATAACGGCCGTTCTCCTGTTTCATTTTTCACAAGCTTCTTGCAATACACATACTGGGCACCTTCGGTAGTACTGGCAGTCGTCTGTATGGCATACAGTTTACCGAGCTCCATAGCGTCAGCCTGCTCTGCTGTGGCAACATAGTTCTCACCAGTCAGCCTTTTTATCGAGTCAGCAAATGCCTCATTACGTTCTCTCCAGTTATCATACTTTCCAGCCTCCTCCACTTCTTCACAAGAAATGAAAGCACCCACCAGCAACAGCAGGAAAGGCAAAAACAAAAGTCCTTTTCTCATTTTCATCAATTACAAAATATTCATTAATTACGAATTACAAATTACGAATTACAAGAAACAAGTGGCATTCACTACGCACCCTCGTAATTTATAATTTGTAACTAATATTATTCTTATTGCAAGGTTTTCAGCAACGATGTGATGCTTACACGGTCTGCAATAATATTATTCAGTTCAGAGATAGCCACGCGCTCTTGCTGCATGGTGTCACGATTACGCAGTGTCACACAGTTATCTTCCAAAGTCTGATGATCCACGGTGACACAGTACGGAGTACCAATGGCATCCTGGCGGCGGTAACGCTTACCAATAGAATCTTTCTCATCATACTGGCAATGGAAGTGGAACTTCAGATTGTCAATGATTTCGCGTGCTTTTTCGGGCAGACCATCTTTCTTTACCAACGGCATTACGGCCAGTTTCACCGGTGCCAGTGCAGCAGGCAACTTCAAGACAACACGGGATTCACCGCTATCCAACGTCTCTTCACAGTAGGAAGCCGACATGATGCTAAGGAACATGCGGTCTACACCGATACTAGTCTCGATGACATACGGAGTATAGCTTTCGTTGGTTTCAGGGTCGAAATACTTGATGTTCTTACCAGAGAATTTCTCATGCTGGGACAAGTCAAAATTAGTACGGCTGTGAATACCTTCTACTTCCTTGAAACCGAAAGGCATCAGGAACTCGATGTCTGTAGCAGCATTGGCGTAGTGTGCCAGTTTGTCGTGGTCGTGGAAACGGTAATGGTCGTCGCCGAAGCCCAGCGCCTTGTGCCATTTCAGACGAGTAGCCTTCCAGGTCTTGAACCAGTCAAGCTCCGTACCCGGCTTCACGAAGAACTGCATTTCCATCTGCTCGAACTCGCGCATGCGGAAGATGAACTGGCGGGCTACGATTTCGTTACGGAAAGCCTTACCAATCTGGGCGATACCGAAAGGAATCTTCATGCGACCGGTTTTCTGTACATTCAGGTAATTTACGAAGATACCTTGTGCCGTTTCAGGGCGCAGGTATATCTTCATGGCACCATCGGCAGTGGAACCCATTTCTGTTGAGAACATCAGATTGAACTGACGCACCTCTGTCCAGTTCTTTGTGCCACTGATAGGGCAAACGATTTCTTCGTCAAGGATAATCTGACGGAGTTCGTCCAGATTATTATCGTTCAAAGCCTTGGAAAAGCGTTCATGCAAGGCATCACGCTTGGCCTGGTGTTCCAGCACACGACCGTTGGTACTGCGGAACTGAGCCTCATCGAAAGCCTCACCAAAACGCTTGGCAGCTTTGGCCACTTCTTTGTCTATCTTGTCATCGTACTTAGCAAGCTGGTCCTCTATCAACACATCGGCACGATAACGTTTCTTGGAATCGCGGTTGTCAATCAAAGGGTCATTGAAAGCATCTACGTGTCCGCTGGCTTTCCAGATGGTGGGGTGCATAAAGATTGCTGAGTCGATACCGACAATATTTTCGTGCAGCAGTACCATACTCTGCCACCAGTATTGCTTGATGTTATTTTTCAGTTCCACACCCATCTGACCATAGTCATACACAGCTCCCAGTCCATCATAAATCTCGCTGGAAGGGAACACAAAACCATATTCCTTACAGTGTGATACGAGTTTCTTAAAAACGTCTTCTTGTGCCATTTTCTGTTGTATCTAAATTAATTTGAATCTTATTTTCAGCTAAAAAGCGCCACAAAGATAGGGATTTATATCGTAAGTAGGACACGGAGGATATTAATTTATCTTATTACCAAATAAAAGAAGAAGCTACCTCATAACTCCGAGGCAGCTTCTTTCCCAATTTTACCCAATTACAATTAATTTACCTAAGCACTACAAATCAACCTAATCACAACTAAGAATAATATTATACTCACCTTCAGCGTTTTATCGTATTAACAGTTTCTTGTGGTTTCAATATGTCATTTGTTTTTTCCACAACTGATACCACATCAACATCAAGTGCAGCCTTAATATCCTTGGAAGAGGTTCCAATCAAAAACTTATAATTTCCAGCATCCACTACCCATGAAGAAGAAGCTTCATCATAAGAAGCCAAATCCGTAGTGTTCAGTTTCAAAGTGGCAGTAACAGTCTCACCTGGCCTCAATTCCTTAGTTTTGGTAAAAGCTTTAAGTTCTTTTTCCGGTTTGTTCATCTGAAAACTATTGGGAGCGGAGACATAAAGCTGAACAACCTCTTTCCCTGCAAACTTACCAACATTCTTCACATCAATAGAAACAGTATATATACCATTATCAACTTTGACAGACGGATTGACATACTCGAATGTTGTATACGAAAGACCATAGCCGAAAGGATAAGACACTTGCTTTCCGAAACTATCGAAATAGCGATAACCGACAAAAATATCTTCTTCATAATCCGTATAGTCTACATTCTTCACTGAAGATCTTTTGTCCTCCTTATTCCTCACATCTGTATTAGCCCTAGCATCCATAGGAAAATTGGTCGAAGAAGCAACGTCCATCAACTTGTTCGGGAAAGTCATTGTCAACTTACCCGATGGAGATACCTTACCGCTCAACACATCCGTCACACTATTTCCACCCTCCTGTCCTGCCTGCCAAGCCAGCAAAATAGCATCCGGTAGTTTTTTCCAAGAAGCTGTTTCGATTACACCTCCGATATTCAATACCACCACCACTTTCTTCCCAGCAGCATGGAAAGCTTGGCTGACGGACTTCAGCAGTTGCAATTCTTCCTCGCTCAGTTCAAAATCACTGACATTACGGTCTACAAATTCACCGGAAGTACGTCCCAGCGTAACCAATGCAACATCCGCTTTAGCAACTTGTTCTGACAACACCTTTGTAGTAGGGATAAGTTCTGTCGGGCGAGGTACCGGCATAAATCTGGAGAAAGGCTGAGACGAGTCAAGAGTATTTTTCTTATTCTCGGCCTCAATATACTGTTCATAATCGGCCTTCAATGCTTCATCTATCTGGTATCCAGCATTCTTCAAACCATCCAATAATGAGACTGTATAGGCACGATTCACATTACCTGAACCGGTACCTCCTGCTATGAAATCATAGGAAGTACACCCGAAAAGAGCTATATTTCTGACCTTCCTTTCAAATGGCAAGGTTTCGTTATTATTCTTCAACAAAACCATTCCTTCAGTCGCTGACTGGCGGGTAACTGCTGCGTGCGCCTTCAAATCAGGTTTATTGGAATATTTGTATTCTTTAAAATGAGGAGTTTGGAGAATAAGTTCAAGAACACGCTTCACATTACGATTCAGTATGGATTCATCCAATTTTCCGGATTTCACCCCTTCGATAATCATATCATACTGGTTAGCCCTTCCCGGTTGGAGCATATCATTACCTGCTATCATCTGAGCCACGGCATCCTTCCCTCCAAACCAGTCAGTTACCACCATACCCTCGAAATTCCACTCATCACGCAATAAAGTGGACAGCAAGTCTGTATTCTCAGAAGCATAGGTGCCATTAATATGATTGTAAGAGGACATTACTGTCCATGGTGCCGATTCCTTCACTGCAATTTCGAACCCCTTCAAATAGATTTCCCGTAAGGCACGAGGAGTGATACGAGCATCATTAGCATTCCGATTGGTTTCCTGGTTGTTAACAGCAAAATGTTTGATGGAAGTTCCCACTCCGTTGCTCTGTATCCCTCTAACATATGCAGCAGCTATCTTGCCAGACACCAACGGGTCTTCGGAATAATATTCAAAATTACGCCCGCACAAAGGATTCCGATGGATATTCAAAGCAGGAGCCAGTAAAACATCCGCACCATATTCCAACACTTCATTACCAATTGATTTTCCAACTTCCTCTACCAAATCCTGATTCCAAGTAGAAGCAAGTAACGTACCGATAGGAAAATGTGTACAATAATAAGTAGCAGAATCCCCTTCGCGGATAGGATCTATACGTAAACCTGCAGGTCCATCAGCCAACACAATGGCAGGAATTCCCAAACGGGGTATCGGATAAGTAGTACCTGCTGCACCGGGAACCAACTTCTTTGTAGTGCCAATCACCGTACTGTCACCCGAAGTACCCACCATTCCGGTACCGATAACCAAATGTGCCTTTTCTTCCAAAGTCATGGCACCAATAACATCCTCAACAGAATCTTTACCCAATTGAGGAGCCGCAGGGCCACAAGCGCTCAACACGCCTGTAGCCAACAGCAAATAAAACAGTTGTTTTTTCATAGCCTAGTCAGATTTATTTAAACAACTTGGGAGCAAATACAGAGAGATAAATACGCCAGCAGGTCCATACATGTCCACCAGGAGTTTCCATAAACTCATATTTATATCCTTTTTTATCCAAATCAGCGCGATAAGCTGCATTGTTTTTATAAAGAAAATCGTCTTTACCGATACCCAACCAGTAAAGTTTGGGAGCCTTATCAAACTGAACAGCTAACTTTTTATCCATATCCTGATAAACCGGACTATTTTTCTGACCTGCACTCTGGACATTAAGGGCCGCAGAGAATAAACCTACATAGTCGAACATATCAGGATAGTTCAAAGAAATATTGGCAGAATGAAAACCACCCATTGAAAGCCCCGCAATAGCACGATGAGCTTTGTCCGCTTGTACACGATAATTACTTTCTACAAACGTGATAATCTCAGGGAAATAGGCTTCAAAAGCACCGTCCATGGTTCCATTCTTCATATGGTAAGGTTTATAGTATCCCAGACTACTCTCACCAGGTGCAGCCTCCATGGCAGCATGCCCATTGGGCATCACGACAATCATCGGTTCAGCCTTGCCTTGTGCAATCAAATTATCGAGAATCTGTGCAGCACGTCCAAAAGTTGTCCACTCATCTTCGTCCCCTCCCATACCATGCAATAAATAGAGTACCGGATACTTCCTATCACCGGATTGTTCATAACCTGCCGGCGTGTAGATATTGATACGGCGATCCATTTTCATACCATCAGAGTGATACCAACGATGGGCCAATGTTCCATGAGGTACTTTATTTACCTTATATAAATCTGCCTTACCATTCCCTACAATAAACACATTGCTTGTGGTAGCAAAGTCACGATAGACATAAACATTGTTAGGGTCTATAGTCGGCACACCATCTACCATGAATTCATAGCTATAAAGTTCTGAATCCAACGGCTTGGTAGTATAAGTCCAAATTCCTTCTGAATTCTTTGTCATTTCTATCAAACCTGCTCCCACCATACCTCCAATGTGTTGTCCCTCCGCCTTTTCGGCAAAGTCACCTGCTATCTGTACCCTCTTGGCATCGGGAGCCTTGAAGTTAAAAGTCACTGTGTTGTCTTTATTCACGATTGCAGACTCGAGGTCCTGCGCAACAAACAAATTCTGCTGGGCAGACATTTGCAGTCCACAAGCTGCCATAAATGCAGCCAATATAATCTTTTTCATTTCAGTTCTTCAAATTAAAGTTCATTGATTCAAGTTCATTCTGCCACTGTAATAATCAGACGGTGATAGCGGTTCATCTGTGGCGTACCGTTATCCGTAGCTTCCAAAATCAAGTGGATGGTATCACCGGGGTTGGCATCAGCCGGAACAGTAAAAGCTGTATTTGCAGAAGTAGGGTCATCTACTGCTACTTTGCCCCGATATGTACCGGCTGACACATATTGCCACCATTTAATGGCAAGTACATTCTTGTCCGGATCGGTTACTGTATATTTAAGTTTCAGCTTTTCACCCGGTTTGGCATTCATGGCAAGTGCACCTTTTATCACTGGTTCATGATTTGCATCAGTATAGCTTGGAGTAACTGACCATTTAAAACGGGCAGCCAATCCATTCATTACCGGAGCCGTAAAATCGGGCAAAGGATAGTGCTCGGCTCTATACTTCATCTGTTCCATACGAGGAAGATTCTTCACTGAATCGGGAAGAAGAGTCCTTCCACCGCACCAGCCACCATAAGTAGGATTCTCGTGACCACGCAGACCATTACCGATCAAATTCAGAAAACAGTAAGTGTCACCCTCAGCCAGATAAGCCCCTTTCGGCTGAACTCCAGTCCAAACTACATAGCCTTGCTCCTTCAGTTCATCAACTGTATAGCCCGACAAGCCGAAGAAATCGAACTTATCATCTTTCACCATCTGTTTTCCATCCCCCCAGACACGATACATTTCACCGAAAGGCCCTTTACTACGGATATTCTCCTGCATCCATTCCGGAGAATAGAAAACCTGGTTTTCTTTGGAAGCCCTCAACTGGGCATTATAAGCCAGCCCGACTGTCATGCCGCCCATCTCCATTTGTCTAAGTTCCGGCCAGAAAGGTTTGATATACCGTGCATACGTATCATCCTGATCACCAGAAAGGGAAAGAACCACTTTTTTTATTATCTTTTCCCGAATACCTTTCCAGGCATCAGTATGCTCATAAATATCCTGAATGGACTTCAAAGCACGAGCTATGGTGCTGGCACCTCCCCAAGCATTGATAAATACCGGATCTGTACAATCATCAAGCAGTACGGCTTTAATCAGCTCCGATCCCGGAGTATCCTTGGAAATATCACCATCGAACTCTATATTACCAATGCGTATTTTGGATTTCAGATATTCGGGAGTCGGATAAGAAGGATCATGTACCCTCAGATTGGGATATACCTCCTCATAAGCTTCCACAGCATCGTCAATGAAACGTTCTTCCGGATCCCAACGCCAACTTTCCATAGGCCCGTAGTCTATACCATTACGAGAATATTCCCGTCCAGGTACATACCACTTAGTACCGTGCCCGTCACCTTTCCAATGAAACTGACTGCTGGCATAAATCAAACCTTCCACGCGGAAATCCGTACTGAAAAGTAAGAAACGTATCAAAGAGTTCAGGTCATCAAGTTCCGGATCACAAGTAATGATAACACGTGGTTTTGACGGATCTTCACTGGACGTCTGCTGTCCATTCATACAAGCCGGCATCACAGCCATAAGGCCTGAGAAGAATAAGCATTTAAATTTATTCATACACTAAATTTTATTGATTAACTACCAACCCGGATTCTGGGTCATATTCTTATTGACATTCATTTCAGTTGCAGGGAATGGGAGCAATTCATGCTTACCACTTTTGAAACCAGCAGAAGCATTTTTCTGTTCATTCCAACTGACACGACCGTCTTTATAAAGAGCCGGCCTTTCCTGTCCTCTTTTGGCAAGTACCGTAGCAGCATCGCCCCACCGAATCAAATCCTGATAACGACAACCTTCCATCCAAAGTTCCAGACGCTTTTCTTTCTTGATATCATCCATAGAAACGCTACCCAATGCGGGCAACTGAGCACGATTACGCACCTTATTTACATAGTCGACAGCTTTACTTGCATTTCCAGACTGGAGACTCGCCTCAGCAGCAAGCAACAATACCTCAGCATACCGCATAGCACGAGTATTGTTAGGGCAACGCAACCAATAATAATTAATGACATCCGCTTCATAAACACGGTATTTCCAACTAAAGTAACCGGCATTGTCAGGCATATACGCAATGGCATCACTCAAAGATATACCAGTACTTTCCATCTGCTGGTATGTCTTTATGGAAGCATTCAAGCGATACGTATCTCCCATCTCAACAAATGCATCATAGCTTTCCTTGGTCGGATTAAAAAATCCCCAACCTCCGTGAGAATAGATTTGAGTAGGCTCATTAAATGCAAGCATATCTCCGCGCCAATGCACATATACCCAAATCATGTTACTCATAATACCAGTAGCATTATTGGCATCGTAGACATAGTTACTTTCAAATAAGCTTTCGCAATTTGCCTCTCCTTTAGTTGTCTGAATATTTTCATAATCACTGTAAAGGTCGTACTTTCCGCTATTAATCACCTCATCCAAAGCAGTGGCGGCAGCACCATAATTCTTCTGGAATACATATGCCTTACCTAACAGAGCTTGTGCAAATTGTTTGGTGATACGATAGGTAAAGTCATCCAAACTTGTCTTTTCCTCCAGATCACCACTGTTGACAGCCTCAGTAAGGTCTTGGTTCACCAATGCCCATAGCGCCTCAGTATCACCATTGGCCTGGGAATATTCATTTGGCGTTAACGGATGATCCACCAATGGCGGAGTCCCCCAAAGACTAATTAATTCGATGTAGGACATCGCACGGAAAACCTTTGCCTCTGCACGTGCACGAAGTTTAATTACCGAATCATCCCCTACATACTGCAAAACAATATTGGCGGCATAAATTACCTTATAAAGATTCGTATACAACGTTTTAATATGAGAAAAATCAGAGTCGAATGTATAAGTCGACAGCAATTGCGCACTAGCAGCTGTCCAACTCTCCCCTGCCGAATAGCAATCATCCGAAAGAAGATTCTTCAGCCAGAATGCAGGTGCATAAGTATCCTTCCAATTACTATAGCAGGCTATAATGGCTTCTTCCGCATCAGCATCCGTTTTATAGAAACTTTCAAAAGTGCTTACTCCATGCTGCGAGATATCCAGATTGTCTACACAAGAGGAAAAGAAAGTGCAGCTGGCAAGCAACAAACTTGATAAAATATATTTTGCTTTCATATTTCGTATTGAATTAAAGATTAAAATGCTACGTTAAGACCGAACACGACTTTCTTGCTGGACGGATAAGAACCCATATCCAACCCCATTGCACTACCTGTACTTGTAAATTCAGGATCAAATCCAGGATACTTGGTAAATGTAAAGAAGTCGTCTAAAGAACAATACAAACGAAGGTTACTCAAACCAATCTGCTTCAACAAATTCTTTGGTAAATTATAACCCAACTGTATCTGCTTGATTTTAAAGTAAGAACCGTCGAATACAAACTTGGAGCTTTTCAAGTACTTATCATAATTACTAGGATTGGAACGGGCATATTTTGCATTGTCTCCTGCAGTTGTCCAACGTCCATCGTAGAATTCCTTCAAGGTATTCGCTTTCATACGGGAAGTACGGTTATAACCGGCAAACACATCATTGCCATGAGAACCGGAACCAAATATCGTCAAATCGAAACCTTTCCATGCAGCAGTCAAAGTAATACCATAAGTAAAGTCGGGGATGGCTGAACCTATTTCCGTTTGGTCAGCATCTCCAATAATGCCATCGTCATTCATATCCTTGAATATCGGGTCACCCGTTTGTGAGTCAATGCCCGTACACTCATAACCACGCATGTACCAAATGGGGTGCCCTTCTTCAAAATAATTCATAACACCGATGCCTGCACTTGTCGTACTCTCAATGCGTTCCAAAGTTTCATGCAGATAAGTAACTTTATTCTTTAAAGTAGCAATATTTCCTTTTATGCTATAGTTGAAATCCTTAATATTATCACGCCATGAAAGTTCAAACTCAAATCCGCTGTTCTTGACATTTCCTGCATTCATAGGTGAAGTCGTGTTACCCACAATCAGCGAAGGAGTAATACCGGTTACAATTAAATCCTTAGTTTTTTTCTCATAATAGTCAAATCCGAAACTCAACCGGTCGTTCAGCATCCGAAGATCAATACCTAAATCGATTTGTTCGGAAGTTTCCCACTTCAAATCATAGTTGCCTGTTGCAGAGGGCAGTGAACCCGTTTCATAAGATACATCTCCGGACATTGGATAATTGATTTCAGACAGAATTGTAGCATCATACATATAGTCTGCCAAACCAGCAATACTACCATTCTGTCCCCAACTTGCACGTAATTTCAAATGAGAAATCGACTTGAGATTCTCCATGAACTTCTCATTGGAAAGCACCCAGCCAACAGATACAGCCGGAAAATAGCCCCAACGTTTCTGCAAAGGAAGAATAGACAAGTCGGCAGCATCCGCACGAAGAGTGAACTGAGCAAAATATTTACCCGCATAGTCATAAGAAGCCCGACCAAAGTAAGAAAGATTTGCATATCTCCTTTTCTCTCCACCACTTACCGTACGGGTGGCAGTACCAGTTTGGAACGCAAAATAGGCATAGTTGGGATCCAACTTGGTAATACCTAAATCAACCTTGTCACCAGAACGGCTACCATTGATTCCTCCTGTCACTCCAAAAGAGGTATTGGAAGAATAAGACATACCAAGCATCACATTTACATTGTGCTTATCTGCAAATGTCTTAGTGTAGTTAGCAAAGTTTTCCCATTGCCAATACGTTGTATTAGAGCTTGTAGCATTTACCGATACATAATCTTGATAAAGATCAGAACAGGTAATGTTAGGCATAGTATAGCCATAGGAGTTGCTATAAGTATAGCGATATCCCAAACGTGAAGTGATGACAAGTTCTTTAATCGGAGTAAAATCCAGATAAGTGGAACCGCTGAACACAAAACCATCTCTTTTCGTTGTACCACGGTCACGCATAATATACGGATTGATATTATTGGAGTCACCATAAGGGGAAATAGAATAATAATCACCATTGGCATTCTGAAGCAAGGTATGCCCTTGGTTCATATAATTAATCATAGTGTCAGGCAGTTTATCCGGTGTATAGGTAACTGGAGTAAGAGGGTCAAGCTGAATGGCAGACAGCATCAAAGAACCGGTTGCTGAGCCTTCGCTTACAGACTGTACATGATAACGGGAAAATGAATTGTTTGTCGTGAACTTCAACCAATCCTTTACTTTATAATCTGCATTGACAGTACCGGTAATGCGGTCAAAAACATCCTTATTGCCAACAATGGGACCATTATTACTTAAATAAGAGAGTGAGGCGAATAATGAGCCATTATCATTGGCACCTTGGAAATTGACATTGTGACGCTGCATCATGGATGATTCAAATGTCTCTTCTATCCAATCGGTATTTGTCTTTCCATCCCAATACCTATCTATTGTTTCTCTGGGAATAAGATTACCTTCAGTCATATAATTGACATATTCCTGAGCATTCAGAATATCAGGAGTACGACCTAAAGACTGGGAGGACAACTGGAAATCATAAGAAATACGACGAACTCCTTTTTTTGCCTTCCGGGTGGTAATCAAGACAACACCATTACCGGCCTGGGCACCATAGATAGCAGCAGAAGCAGCATCCTTCAACACCTCCATACTCTCAATATCATTCGGATCGAGGTTACTGATGTCTTTCGTACGCAAACCATCGACCACATACAAAGGATCTGAACTGGCATTACTGCTATATCCACGGATACGAATGGCGGGATTCGAACCAGGAGCCGCAGATGCAGAAATAATTTGCACACCGGCTGTTTTACCCTGCAGGGCCTGCTCAGCATTGGTTATGGTACGATTCTCAAAATCTTCTGCTTTTACGGAAGAAATTGCCCCCGTTACAGAACTTTTCTTCTGTACACCATATCCTACAACAACCACTTCATCCAAAGTCTTGCTATCTTCCTTCAGTATAATATTCATAGTACCTGCAACGGCTTTCTTTTCCTGAGTCACATACCCGATATACGAAAAGACAATAGTGGAACCCTCATTCACTGACAAAGTATAATTGCCATCCAAATCAGTTATAACACCATTTGTCGTTCCTTTTTCCAATACACTTACACCAATCATCGGTTCATTAAGCTCATCAGTAATTCTGCCAGATACATTTACTTGTTTCTGTGCAAAAACAGATGTCATACCTACCAAAAGGAACAGCACTAAGGCCATTAACCTTTTCTGTCGAATTTGTGTTACAATCGTTTTCATTTAATATTATTTTGGGTTAACAATGAATTTAAAATATCAGTTTGAAAGAGTAATCAGTACCAGCCCCACAACAAAGAGCACAAACATGGTTGCAATCATAGGTACAGTCCCCTTTGGAGCGCCTTTGAACTCCTTCCATACAAAGAATCCCCAAATCATGGCTACCACCGGTGCGGCATTACTCAATGCATAGGCTATAGCCGGATTGGCAGAACCAGCTCCCATAAAGCTGACTACCATACCACTCATCCAAATAAAACCTCCCAACATACCAATCAGATGTGTACGGGTGTCACCTTTCAGATAATCCTTCATTGTCACCTTGTTTCCCTGAGCCGGATGACTCATAGCAAACGTATTAAAGACAGGAGTCGTGATAAGGACACCGGCAGCAAAACAAAATACACCGGTATAGGGAGTCAGTGTTCCCGTACCACCCGTTACATACTGAGGATCTAGTGATTTTACAACCAAGCCATAGAAGAACATAATGGCCAACCCCGCTACAATAGCCAATAAGATACCTTTTTTAGGAGTAGACGCCTGACTTGCCGACATTTTTCCATAAGCCTTGCCACAAATGCAGATGGCTATCACAATAACAGCTACTCCTATCCAAAGCAATGTCTGGTTTCCAGGGTATACTTCGCCGGCCAAAGATATCAGTAGATAATTAAAAATTATACCGCCTATCCAAGCTAAGCCTCCACCAATGGGAAAACCTATCGACATCCCGGCTACAGCAATGGCTGCTGTCAGAAAGATATTACCGAAATTCCATACAATACCGCCTAGGAGCGCATACTTCATACTATTCCAGTCCATTACTGCCAAATCCCCAAAGAAAGTACGGCCTTCACCTCCCAAGCTACCCAATGTCAGGGCACCTAACAGAGCTGTGAAAAATAAACCGAAAGTCAAATCCCAATAGAAAAGCTCAAAACTCCAGCTTTTCGATGTCACCATCTTCTGCGTATTCGCCCAAGAACCCCAACAGAGGCAACAATAGACACAACACAGAATGGCTCCAATATAGTTGTCAACAAGTATCATAATTTATTTTCTGTTGTTTACCGTGTGTTTACCTATTTATTCATGCACATATAGATTCCACCCCAAATAACCCTCGATGGCCTCATTCAGAATATCCTTTACATCATTACGAACCATAGCCACATGATGTTCAAAACCATTCCTGCAAATATGTTTCATCAAAATCTGTAAGTTATCCACTTTGGTAACAGCTATACATCCATCCATTCCGTACGGATCATCCGTGATTTCACCAGTACCCAAATAAGCCTTGATAGTACCTTTAGTATCATCAGTGGAAATACGGAAGAATGTGAAATCACCTTTAGTCACTTTGCCATATACAGCACCGAATGTATTGACCTTACCTAGCGTACGTCCCAGAACGCCAAGTGTACCAAGCTTTAAGTCATTTCTGACAAACGATTTCGGGAAATTACCGCAATGAGTACACACACATTTATTCCGGTCTTCCGCAAAATTATTGTTCCAGTCAAGTAATGCCGATTGACCTTGCGCTGCCAATGTCAAAGCATACATGGATACAGCACCGGCAATATCAACCTCACAAGCGGCAGGTAGTAGTTTTTCACCCAGCATACTCATTGTCACACAAGCTGCACAACCATAGTTCTGTTCCAAAGAGTCCCAACACTGAACAGCCACAGCATCAATCTGATTGGCTTCAATCCACCGTTCCACAGCCACGCCAAACTTTGCCTGAAGCACCAGCTTGTCACTGTATTCTTTAGGAACTACTGCATAACACTTAATCTCTTCAAGTTTCTTCAGCAGTTCCACATCTGTATCCTCAATCTTACGGGCAGCACCGAGTATTTCAGAAAGATCGACTGGAACGACTGTAATACCACTCTTCTGCAACAGTTTTTCACTGGCACGTACCGTCTGAAAACCGGCTGGTCGGGCACCGATAGCCCCGATACGTGCATGGCGCAAACCATTGACCACACGACAGATACCGGCGAACTTATTAATATCCTTAGCCAATAGTTCAGAGTATATAGAATAGGTATGCAGCGTAGTATCTGTAAAAGGAATACCATATTGATACAAATTATTGCAAACAGAAATTTTACCACAGAAAGCATCACGGCGGCTGTCCAAGTCCACCTTGTCATTCTCGTCGTCACAAGCTTGTACCAAAATGGGAACATTCAAATCAGCCACACTGATAG
>NZ_JBCNZM010000036.1:22848-37609 GCF_040227615.1 Bacteroides sp. RTP31139st1_H2_RTP31139_211217
GCCAAAGGTGGGTAAAGAGACTATAATGCCGTCAATACGGTCACGATTTTGACGGAACAGTTCGGCACACTTCAATCCGTCTTCACGGGTTTCAATACTGCTACTGCCAGTAGGAGTAGCATCTTCAGGTAAAATTACATAGTCATAGCCTTCGTCTGCAAGTGTTCTCAACAGCTGTTTGCGAACATCTTTGGCCAATTCTGAATTAAAATAAGCACGGGTGCCGATAATTATACCGAAGCACATTCTTTCCTTGTTTTTCATCGTAAATAGTTGGTGTTAAAATTATACTTAGAAGATATTTATCCGATTAATTGATTTACTGCTTTCAGCCAGCCTTCACACCATTTCTCCATCAGTGGTAAGTTGCCCTGCGGTTCTATTCGGTAGCGGCTCCGGCGTAATACGGCCACTTGTTCAAAGCTCGTCCATATCTTGCGGGCCATTCCATTCATCACAACAGCTCCCAAAGCCGAGGCCTCCTCAACATCCGAACAATTGATCGGTACACGTAAACAGTCAGCCTGGAACTGCATTAAAAATTTATTTTTTGTAGGTCCTCCGTCAACCCTGATTTCTTTCAGTTTTATACCTGCCTGAGTGGTCATCGCTTTGACTAAATCATTGACTTGATAAGCTATGGATTCAAGCGCCGCCCTAAGAACATGTGGCTTCCCGGTACCTAAAGTCATCCCTAAAATGGCCGCCTTTATATCCCCTTGCCACCAAGGAGCACCCAGTCCGGCAAAAGCCGGTACAACATATACACCTCCATTGTCTTCCACAGTAACGGCCAGTTCTTCTGCTTCATCGGGCGAACCGATCATCTGCAATCTCTGTTCCAACCACTTGATAGTACCGCCAGTACAATGGATATTCCCCTCAAAAGCATAGAACACTTTCCCAAGTGCGGCAAAACCTATGGAAGTGACCAATCCCCGAGGAGCTGTAGCAACCTTTTCGCCAATATTCACCATTACTGAGGAGCCGGTACCATAAGTGACCTTACCTAATCCCTCTTCAAAACACATCTGCCCAGTCAGTGCCCCATGCGAATCGCCCAATACACCGGCAATGACAATAGGGTTCTTGAACAGTCCACCCACCGTAGTCTTTCCAAAAACAGCATCACAAGGCAACAACTCGGGCATCATGGTTTTGGGTATGGTGAACAATTCCAGCAAGTCATTATCCCATAGCATCGTATGAATATTCAATAAAAGGGTTCTGGAAGCATTCGTATAATCCGTCACATGGCGTTTACCATCAGTCAACTTCCAAATCAGCCACGTATCAATAGTCCCCATCAATAAGTCTCCATTATCAGCAGCCCGACGGGCTCCCTCCACATTGTCAAGTATCCACTTCACACCGCTCGCCGAGAAATAGGGGTCTAACAACAAGCCACTTCTTACCTGTACAAACTCACTGTATCCTCTATTTTTCAAGTCATTACAGATATCAGCACCACGCATACATTGCCATACCACAGCATTGTATACCGGTTTACCCGTATGTTTATTCCATACAACCACCGTCTCGCGTTGATTAGTGATAGCCAACGAATACATATTGTCTGCCGTTTCCTCTTCAATCAACTCAGCAATGCTTTTCAGCACATTCCGATAAATTTCTTCAACATCATGCTCCACCCATCCAGTTCGGGGATAATATTGCTCGTGAGTGACATTGACACGCTTCAGCATTTCACACCTCTCATTGAACAGCATAGCCTTGGTGGCCGAGGTGCTTTGGTCTATTGCAATTATCAAGTTTTTCATTTTAGGTATTATTAAAGGCTGATTATTTCTTACTTAAGGAAGTCAAGGGTAGTTTTCACGATACCAGGTGCATCCAACCCATAATGGGCAAAAATTTCGGAAGAACTCCCATGCACCACATTCTCGTCAGGAATCCCCAAAATTTTCACGGGTACGGGATTTTCGGAAATGATTTCAGTCACCATCGCTCCAAGGCCTCCATACTGACTATGCTCCTCAACCGTGATAATACGACCGGTTTCAGAAGCAGCTTTCAAAACAGCCTCCTCATCACAAGGTTTAATAAAGGACATATCCAGTACCCGGACTGAAATACCATATTTACGCAACTCCAAAGCCGCTTGATGTGCATGGTATACGGTTTCACCGGTTCCAATGATTGTCAAGTCGGTCCCGTCCAATAACCTATTTGCCTTACCTATGGCAAAATCAAAATCATCGTTCTCATAGACATCAGGAACTGCTGCACGTCCTACACGAACATAAACCGGTTCAGGATAGTCAATCAAAAACTCAACCAGTTTTTTTGTCTGTCGGGCATCACAAGGCAACACAATATTCATACCGGGGAAAGTACGTAACACGGCAATATCATGCAAGCTATGATGGGTAGCCCCCAAAGCTCCGTAAGCTACTCCTCCACTTACTCCCAATATCTTTACGTTGTTCTGACTATAAGCCAAGTCAACCTTTACCTGTTCCAGACTGCGAGCCACATAAAAACATGCCGGGCCACACACAAACACTTTCTTTCCGCTATGAGCCAACCCGGCTGAAATACCCACAGCATCCTGCTCCGCAATACCACACTCCACGAATTGCTGTGGCAATTCTTTGGCAAAATCATTTAACGTCACCGAACCACGTGCATCCGTTGTCACAGCAATGATATCTTTGTCCATCCGGGCCAATGACAACAAAGTGTCGGTGAAACTTTTTCTGCAAGCTATCATATCAATTATATTCTAAATTTTTTATCCTTTCTGAAATTTCCCGAATAGCCAGTTCATACTGCTCGTTGTTCGGAACCCCATGATGCCATTTGGCCACTCCCTCCATAAAAGACACTCCCTTGCCTTTTGTTGTATGAGCCACCAGCAAATGAGGATGGTGATTTGCATAATCAATGGAACGGAAAGTCCGGATAATGTCTTCCATATCGTCACCATTCATATCCTTTACCTCCCAACCAAATGCCGTCCAACGGTCACGGATGTCATCAATCCCCATCACATCTTCCGTATCTCCACTAATCTGCAAATGATTACGATCTATTACAGCTACCAGATTATCCAGCTTGTACTGCCGGGCAGCCATTGCAGCCTCGTATATGGAACCTTCACCCTGCTCACCGTCTCCCATCAGCACATAGGTTTTATAATTCCTCTTATCCATTTTAGCAGCCATGGCTATACCCACCCCGACAGACAAGCCATGCCCCAAGGCTCCAGTATTCACTTCAATACCCGGAACTCCGATAGTGGGGTGCCCCGAAAGAATGGAACCATATTGCCCCAATGTGTCCAAAATGCCTTTAGCCATGAACCCTCTGGATTCCAGCGTCACATACAAAGCCTCCACACAATGTCCCTTACTCAAAATGAAACGATCCCGCAAATTATCCTTAGGGTTACCTGCATCTACATTCATCACATCAAAGTAAAGAGCAGTAAGAACATTGAGGCAAGACAAGTCTCCACCGATATGTCCGGCTTTTGCTTTATAGATAATTTCAATTAATCTTTTTCGATTTCTTTCTGATTGAAGAATTAATTCTTTTGTTTTCATAGCTTATACACTTTCGTTTCCTTTGCAAATAAAACAAAAGAAAAGTATAAATCGAAAGAAAACGAAAGATTTTCACCTTATATTAACATATTTTACGATTAACAAGAAGGAAAAAGCAAATAAATAAAATATAAAACAAAAGCAATCGATAAAATAAAAGATAATTATTAGAATAAAAAAGAAGAAAAACAGTAAAAACGAACTTTCATTTGACTTTTTTTGACTACCTTTGCGAAAAAATTAAATGATTACACAATGCTCAATACTATAGACGAAGGAATCAAAGCGGTTCGGCAAGGAAAAATAGTGATAGTTGTCGATGATGAAAATAGAGAAAATGAAGGTGATTTTATCGTATCTGGTGAAAAAATCACCCCTGATATTGTCAATTTCATGATTACACATGGAAAAGGGCTTCTTTGTGTACCATTACCTCGTTCGCGTTGTGAAGAGCTTCAACTATACCCGATGTCGGAAGACAACACTTCTCTTTTAGGCACTCCGTTCACCATGTCTGTCGACCTGAAGGGCTACGGTTGTACAACGGGGGTTTCCGCCTATGACCGTTCTGCTACCATACGCGCTTTGGTTACTGGCAATATAAAACCGTCGGAATTGGCACGTCCCGGGCATATTTTTCCTCTCTACGGACATGAGAATGGAGTATTAGGACGCGACGGACATACGGAAGCCTTGCTAGACCTGACAAGAATGGCAGGATTGACACCCGGTGGCGCCCTCATTGAGATACTGAACCAGGATGGAACAATGGCCCGTTTGCCTCAATTACTAGAAATAGCAGAAAAGTTCCAGCTGAAAATTATAGCTATCAAAGATATCCAAGAGTATCGCAGGAACAACAAGATATAACAATATATAAAGTAGATATGGCACTAAACCAAAGAAGAGTCAAGATTTTGGACCTAATCCGCGAAGACGGACATGCAAAAGTTCAAGAATTAAGCAGGATTTTCAATGTTACGGATGTTACAATCAGACAAGACTTGGAAGCCCTTGAAAAATTAGGGTATATCCAAAGAGAACATGGTGGAGCTTTCCTAAAAGACGTAGGCTCATTTGCAAAGACCGGAAAGGTCTTCAACCAAAACCATATTGAAGAAAAAAGAGAAATAGCCCGAAAAGCGGTATCGTTTATCCGCGAAGGCGAATGCATCATTCTCGATTCAGGTTCCACCACTACAGAAATAGCCAAACTACTTACGCAATACAAAGAGCTCACTGTCATCACCAATGCACTGAACATAGCGTTGATATTGGGCGAGAATCCCGGTATCACCCTCATCGTGACGGGAGGAGAGTTCAAAGCGCCTACCCTTTCACTGACCGGAAAGATGGCAGCCGACTCACTCAAAGGTTTCCATGCCAACAAATTATTCCTCGCCACAGCAGGAATATCTCCGGACATGAGCCTGACTTATCCAAGCCTCAGCGACCTGATGGTAAAATCGGCCATGATAAAGGCTGCCGAAGAAGTCATCCTGGTAGCCGATTCTTCCAAAATCGGGATAAGCGCATTCGCAAGTTTAGGGTCGATAACTATGGTGAACTCCTTCATCACAGACAATCATATCTCGAAAGAGAATATTGAGAAAATGAAGGGGAAAAACATAAATCTCCTGATTGGATAATTGAAAGGGAAAAAGAGACCCGGCCCTCGTACCCATTTATATTATATTACAAATATAAGTACAATCTGCCTGCATTCCCATGCCTTTTCATCTCACTCACTGAACGAACCGGATTCAGTCAGGGACTGAAAGCCTTTCACTCAGGGACTGAATGCCATTCAGTCCTTGAGTCATTGCACCCCCTCTCAGAAGGTATCAGGAAGGAGGTATAGCAAACCACCCACCCCGTAAAAACAAGCAATAAAATTATAGGACATCCTCCTCTGAAAGCCGATATGCTTCCCTGACCACTTCCTGCGGATAGCCGCACATCTCGATAATCCGGATGGCATTACGTTCCGTCACCGGTCCCGGCTTCAACTTATAATCAAAAGACAATGTATTGTCGGCAACACACTCACAAAAATGAAACAATTCATATTCGTCCTCAAGTAAGGAAGCCAGTTCGACATCGTGAGTGGAAGCAAACACAATACTGTTCTTGTGCGCCAAAGCAGACAGCACAGCTTTGGCTATAGCTATCCGTTCCACCGTATTCGTCCCCTTGAACAACTCGTCCAGCAGGAAAAACCGCCAACACTCCTTTCCGGCTTCCAGCATCTCTCGAACAATTTGCACCTCCTGCAGAAAGAAACTTTTTCCCTCCATCAGACTATCCTCCAGATGGATAGCAGAATATAACGCAGTATCCATAGGAAAACGGAAACTGCGAGCAAAACAAGTATGGAGCACTTGTGCGGAAAGCAGGTTAAGTCCGATGGCACGGATAAAAGTTGTCTTACCGGACATATTGGAGCCGGTAACAAGGACAGATTTGCCACAGAGTGTAATGTCATTAGGGATACAACGTTCTATAAGCGGATGATAAAGCCCTTCTGCATGAAACGTTTCACCCTCGCTGCAAGCTTCCGGTAAAACATAATAAGGCAGCCCATTCCGGAGTTCGGAAACAGAGCAAAGCACATCCACCAATCCGAAATAGCGGAAAACCTCTTCAATCTGTTCCTGTCTACCCTGCAATAGAAAGAAAGCCTTGGAAACCGGAATAACTTCCCGCAGAAAAAACACATTCACTATCTCGGTGAAGAAATAAGCGAAAATGGCGATGTCGCTCTCCAGTCTGATACTGAAACGGAAAGTGGAAAGTTTCTTTCGCAACGGATGCAATGCCTGCAAAGTCTTTTGGATATCCCGATGCACGGATGCACACAACGGAATCTGTGCCAACTTCTCCGCTTGCCTGAGCAACTGCCATAACTGAGGAATGGAAAAGAAATAGCCCTGAATCCGCGCCTTGCTGCGATAGTGCAGTACCATGTTCACCAATACCGATGTGCACAAAATCCCCAAAACATAAAGCGAAGACGTAATGTAAACTATTCCCAACAAAACAAAAGGCGCGAATTGCAAGATAGTCAGCAAACGGTAAAAGCGGCGGGAATACACGGGATGGGAAATGGAGAATAGCGATGCAATGGTATAAGCATCCGGCGTATCCAGTTTCCGCAACTCCGACCGGATTTCTGCACGCAACTCCTTGTCAGCAGAAAGCTTACGAATCACTTCCTCTTGTTCCGAAATCTCCGAAAGACGGTTGTAATGCAACACGTCGTAGAGGTACTGTCGGCCCACACAAGAAGAGGTACGGTCAGCCCATTCGAAAAAATCATCCAGATTGAGGTCATCCCAGGTTTTCTGCGACACCAAATGTTCTGTCTCCCTCGCCGACCGGTACTCGTGGTATAGCGATATATCCGAAAATGACTGTTCCATCAAAGAATTATTTGGAATGATGCACAAAAATAATGAAAAGATTGCATTCTATCTAATTTCCTTGCTGCTTTCCCTATATTATGTTTACTTTGCGGATACAAACACTTTTCATTACTTCACCATTAAAATTATAACAAGATGAAACACACTTTTTTCACATTGACACTGTTTTTACTGGCCTTACTGTCAACATCATGCGGAAACAAGAAAGTAGCATATCAGAATCCCCTGCCCATGGCCTTCGGAGACCCGTTCCTACTGAAAGCTTCCGACGGCAAATACTATATGTACGGAACGGGCGGAGTATCGAACGGTTTTAAAGTATACTCCTCCGATGACCTGGTGACATGGACAGACGAGGGTCCCATCTATCAAGGCGGCACCTCCGACTCATGGGCCACCGACTGTTTCTGGGCACCCGAAGTGTATGAACGGGACGGCAAATACTACCTATGGTTCAGCGCCAACTGGAAGGAAAATCCCACTAAGGAGCAAGAGAACTTCCGTATCGGTGTAGCCGTAGCCGATAAGCCTACCGGCCCTTTCAAAGAGCTGTTCAACCAACCGGTATTCGACCCCGGCTATCCTATCATCGACGCAAACATACTCTTTGACGATGCTTCCGGAAAGACCTACCTCTACTACTCCCGCTGCTGCTACAAACATGCCGTTGAAAGCGAAGTTTCAGCATGGGCCAAAGAAAAGGGCTGGTTTGACGAGATTGAGGAAAGTTGGATTTACGGCGTGGAACTGAAACCAGATTTCTCCGGTATCATCGGAGAACCGGTAGCACTGCTTTGCCCGCCCCAGACAATGGACGACCCTCAAGCGGAATGGGAGAACCGCTCGGTGACTTCACATGAAGTCAACAGACGCTGGACAGAAGGTTCGTATATCGTGAAGCACAAAAATCTTTACTATATGCTGTACTCTGCAAACTTTTTCGGAGGGAAAAATTATGCGGTGGGTTATGCTACCTCCCAGAACCCCTTAGGACCATTCACAAAAGCTGCCAACAATCCGGTGCTGCAAAAGGATACAGAGCAAGGCGGCATCGTGACCGGAACCGGGCATTGTATGCTCATCGATATTCACAACCGCCTCTACTGTGTCTATCATGGACGCACCGAAACCACTGGTGACGAACGAATGGTATTCATCGACCCCATAGACATCCAACCGGACGGGAAACTGGTAGTCCACGGACCGAATACGGATTTACAGAAAATCACATATTAAAGCCATCAGGCGCAGACTGCACAGCATGTCACGGTTCATTATTCTCCGTGGTTCTCCTATACATTCCGCGCCTGATGAAAATTAAAAAGGACATATCCATACACAACAATCCGCTCCATATTTGTTCCTGACTTCAATTCTATTTTCACCGGTATCCAATACAATGCCTTTCCATTCCAGTACATTTACGGAATCAGGTTTTGCAGTCCCATATGCTTTGCCATTGATATACAATTTGGCAGCTCCGCTATTGCTGAATACTTGCACATCAACAGTTTTGCGGGTTCTGTTTACCAATCGTTTTCCTGCGATATATACAAACTTATCTTCTTGATTCCAGTTTGCCTTATAAAAGTAAAAGGCATCTTTCTTTATTTTCCGGTCGTAAGTCACCAGCCCCTTATCATTGCGTCCCATAATGGTCCCCTCCCTACGGCCTGCCGCCGAAAAGTCGAACATGCACCAGATGAAGTTACACCACAAGAATTCACGTTCCTGAAGCTGTTTCCAATTCTCCACATGATAATAAGTCTGCCAGTTTTCGGGATGCCATTGCCCCCACGGTTCCGGATGCCTCAGCGAGTCTGCCTGCTGGAATACGCATGCCCCGGCACCATACTCGCTGATGCCCATCTTCCGCTCCGGATGTGCTGCATGCTCGCGGTCTATCCAGCGCCCCATGTCATCCATGTTGTCGCCATACCAGCCGAAATACTTGTTGAAAGCAATCAGGTCGGTGAATCCGTTGAAGTCGTCATCCTGATTACTGGCTCCCATAGTGGGACGGCTCGAGTCCAACTGACGGGCCAAAGCATGAAGCTCTGCCGCCATACGCGAAGGACGGTCCAGCCAACCGGAATTTATCTCATTGAACAGCCCCCAGAACAAAATGCAGGGGTGATTGTAGTTCTGTAAAATCAGTTCCTTCAATTGCAGGCGCAAGTTTTCATCATAAGCAGGATTATTCACATAAACATTGACAAAAGGAATCTCAACCCATGCCACCAGTCCCCGCTTGTCCATCTGTTGATGCATGTATTTGGCTTGCGGATAGTGGCAAAGACGCACGGCATTGCATCCCATTTCCTGCATCAAGTCCAAATCTTCGTCATGGTCTTGCGGATAAAATGCCGAAGCGCGTTCCGCCCTGTCCTGATGCCGGTTCACGCCATTCAAACGATAAGGCTTTCCATTCAGAAAGAAACCTTTCTCCGCATCGGCATGAAAGTAGCGGAAACCTATCTCTTCTTCGCGGCGGTCTATCTCTTTCCCATCCTTACGCAATATCACCACTCCTTTATATAAATAGGGGTCCTTCACTCCATCCCACAAATGAGGCCTTTCAAGCACCATGTCCATCACCACCTTTTTATCCTCACCCACCTCTGCACTGGCAACACGGCAAAGCAACTTTTCCTTGTCATATAGTTGAAACTCCACCTCGCAACCGGTCACAGTAGTTTCCCTTGCCGAAAGCAGTGCTTCAATTTTCAAATGGGCCTTTTTCTCCGATACATCGGACTGAGTGAAGAATACACCTGAAGAGGCATAATAAGCAGGTTCTATGCAGACATCCTCCGTTACCAGCAGCTCCACTCCCCGATACAACCCGCCAAACATATTGAAGTCACCGCAAATGGGAGCGATATCCATAGTCTGAGCATTGCTGACACGAATTTCCAATACACTTTCTGTTCCCGGGACCAGGAAATCAGTCAATTCTGCCACAAATGCCGTATAACCACCCTTATGTTGCATCACAAAATGATGGTCGATAAAAATGTCGGCAACCGTCTGTGCAGCCATCACTTTCAAGAAAAAACGTTTGCCCCGATAATGGGCAGGAACAGACAACTTACGACTGTAATTGCATAATCCCCTATAATAATCGGCATTGCCAAACATGCCATCGCCCGCATTCCAAGTGTGAGGCAAAGTAACCTTCACTATTTCCGAAGCAGGTGCCTGAAAACCCCGGTGGAAATTCCATCCTTCATTCAGTGGAATCACCTCTACGGCAAATACACATGTTGACAATATTCCCAAAGAGAATAAAAATAAAATGATGAATCTGTTCATTTTCGATAAAGTATTAGAAGGTTAATCATATTGGCAGGAACCAGTCCTTCCCTGCAAAGGTATGAAATAAATGTTGAATAATAAATGAGAAAAACACTTCAAGACACGCAAGACAACAAACGGATGACATGTTTAAGACTTATACGACCGCGATGCAACATTACAGACCTATTAATGCAACATATTTACGTTTATTTAAATAAGATATTGCTATCTTTGAGAATTCAATTTCAGATTATATAGTATGTCTTTTACAAACTATTTACACAAATTAGTGTTCCCCCTCATTATTCTGTTACTGGCTTATCTGCCGTTAGCAGGACAAACTCCGTATGTATTTCGCCATCTGAAAGTAGAAAACGGGCTTTCAAACAATAACGTAAAAACCATATTGAAAGACTGTGAAGGCTTTTTATGGATAGGGACCGCCAATGGATTGAACCGATACGACGGATATAGCTTTAAAGTGTATCAACCCAAAGAAAAAGACATCCATTCTTTATTGTCTAACGACATCTGGAACTTACAGGAAGACGGTTTGGGCAATTTGTGGATTGGAAGCGAGGCAAGATATTGTATATACGACCGAGACAAAGACAACTTCATTACCGATATTCCCTCATACCTCCTTAAAATAGGCATCCAGATAAATGGTACCTACAAAGTACATGTTGACAAAAGACACAATTTATGGGTACTGCAAGGCCAAAATGCTTTTTACTTCAATTTTTCTCATAAAACCCTTAAAACATTCAAAATAGAAAACTTTCCAGAAGAAACTCCGGAACTGAGTATCAGCGATGATGGTGAAAACCTATATCTTCTTTGGAATTCGACCTTATTGAAACTAGAGAACAACGCAAAGAAATGTAAACGGGTAGATAACATCAGCTTACCCTCCAACTCTATTATCGAAAAGCACATATACATTGATTATCATGGAGGCATCTGGCTATATTCATATACCGATGAACAAATATTCTATAAGAAAAACATAAAATCGGAATGGAACCAAATCAATCTCCATTCCAAAATAGAGACAAAAAGTAATGCGGTAAGGAGCATACTGGATGACTCGAACGGACATGTCTGGATAGGAACGGACCATAAAGGAGTATTCATTTATGACTACGTAAATGATAACCTTGTCAACCTCCTGAATACCCCTATGTCTTCCACATCCCTTGCTTCCAACAGAATAAATACAATCTACCGTGATGATTCAGGCGTCATTTGGTTAGGAAATTTCAAAAAAGGAGTTTCTTATTATCACGAAAGCTTCCATGAATTTATTGATACCCAGCATAAAGAATGCGGTGATATAGCCTCCATTTTAGAGGATAAGGCCGGAAACATTTGGCTGGGAACAGATGGGAACGGACTTTATGTAAAAGAAAAGCAAAAAGGATTTGCCATTCGCAAACTATCCATCCCCGACATAGCCATCATCAGTCTTCTCGAAGACCATAAAGGACGGATTTGGGCAGGAAGTTATCAAGACGGATTGTTCTGCTATGAGAACAACAGTATTCGCCATTTTACTCCAGAGAACAGCCAACTGCCATACAGTGGCGTATGGAGTATGAAGGAAGACCGATATGGAAACTTATGGATAGGTTATGTACTGGAAACTTTGGTTTGTTTTAATCCGGACGCAAATACTGCGACAAGTTATCTACTACCTGATGGGAATAATATCAATGTACTCAATATCTGTTATGACTATGGAGACAAAATGTATATCGGGACTACATACGGACTCTGTGTAATGGACATCGTGACGAGAAAACCCGAAATGATTTATGCCAATCGAAAAGAGACACAGCCATTCAAGCAGCTCTTCATTTCCACTGTATTCAAGGACGACAGAGATATATTGTGGTTAGCCCATAAACAAGGATTGACTGCCTGGGACTTAAAAAATGATTCACTACACTGGTTCGACGTAAACAACGGATTGTGTGACAATCTCATTAACAGTATAACCCAAGACAATCATGGTAACATGTGGCTTGCAACAAGTAACGGATTGTCTATATTGGAAGTAACCCCAGACACCCAGGAAGGAGTAGACTTTTCTTTCAAGAATCTTTCTACCAGAGACGGATTGCCAGAAAATCATTTCAACTCCCATTCCGCTTGTAAATTGTCCAGCGGAGATTTACTGCTGGGAGGCACCAGTGGCTATACATCTATAAATCCGAACAAGCTGACCGAAAAGAGCCGACCGCTGGCAAAGGTGTATTTTACAAATCTGACCATTGGCAATCAACATATAGAAGTAGACTCAATATATGAAGGGCGTAAACTATTAACAACTGTACTTGGCAGAACCCCATCATTGTCTGTCAGATATGACGATTATTTAATCTCCATCGAATTTGCCGCAGGCGATTTGCTGAATGCTGATAAAATAAGATATGCCTATAAACTGGAAGGATTAAATACCCAATGGTACTATACAAACGAGAACAAAGTAGCTTTCACCACCCTTCCTCCTGGCAATTACAAACTATTGATTAAAGCTTGTAACAGTGACGGTATATGGAATGACGAAGCTAGTGAGTTGAATATAACCGTTTCATCTCCAATATATTTATGTAATGTTGCTATCATCTTATACATATTGTTTGCCATTGGTATAATATCCTATGTAATATACCGATTCAAAAAGCATCACAACATAAGACTGGAGCAACAACGAGCAAAACTGGAGCAAGAACAAAAGTTGCTCCTGAATGAGATGAAGCTAAAGTTCTTTACAAATATAAGCCATGATTTACGTACACCACTGACGCTTATCATTAGCCCGTTACAAATGTTATTGTCAGAAACCCTGGATGACGGAATACGCAAAAAACTAAATACAATCAATAAAAATGCACAACAATTACTTACATCGATAAACTCTCTGCTTGATTTCCGGAAACTGGATGTAGGAGCCGAGACAGCTCATTACAAATCGGGAGATATTGTCAACTTTATCCGCGAGATTTGCAGTACTTTTCAAGAGTATGCTCTTGACCATACCATCAGCTTCTGTTTCATGTGCGAAGTAGAAAACCTGAACATGTCCTTCGATCCGGTTAAAATAAAAAAAGTAATGAACAACTTGTTGTCCAATGCCTTCAAATACACTCCTGATAAAGGAGAAATCAATGTACATCTTTATCGCGAAGATGACAATGTATGCATCTGTGTGGCAGACAACGGACAAGGTATCATAGACAAAGACAAGAAACATATCTTCGAACGTTTTTATCAGGTGCAACAAACTTCGGAAAAAACCGGCAGTGGAATCGGCCTGCATATTGCAAACGAATATGTACATCTACACAAAGGAACAATCTCCGTTACAGACAATTTTCCTAAAGGTTCCGTATTTACCGTTAAATTGCCTATCGTCACATATGCCAGTGAAAAGGAGGAATTACTTCCGGAACTGCTAAACAATGACAAAGCTCCGAATGAACTTCCCGTTCCAAATGCGGAAGAATTGCGGTATACCATCTTGTTGGTGGACGACAACAAGGATTTCTGTAGTTTCATGTCTGAATACCTGTCCGATGAATACGCCATACAGGTTGCCTACAATGGAGCAGAGGCATTGAAGATATTAGAAAAAAACAGTGTCAATATTGTAATAAGCGACATCATGATGCCAGTGATGAATGGAACAGAGCTATGTCGGCAAATCAAAACAAACATGCAATGGTCCCACATTCCCGTTATATTGCTTACAGCCCGTATGGCAGAAGAATACAAAAGTGAAGGATTTGAGCAAGGAGCCGATGACTATATCGTAAAGCCTTTTGACTTCAAATTACTAAAGCTGCGCATCAGGAAATTTATTGAATGGACAGAAAAAAGCCATCGTAAATTCAGTCAGAAAATAGAAGTGACACCTAATGAAATAACAATCACTCCACTAGACGAACAATTTATTGAAAAAGCTATCAAAATAGTAGAAGAGCGCATGAGTGATTCCGACTTCTCTGTGGAAATGTTAGGAGCAGAATTGGGGTTGAGTCGTAGCCATCTCTACAAAAAGCTGATGTGTATCACCGGTAAAGGTCCGGCAGAATTCATCCGGATTATCCGTTTGAAGCGCAGTAAGCAACTTCTAAAGGAAAGCCAGAAACAAATTGCAGAAATTGCCTATGAGGTGGGATTCAGTTCTCCAAAAAGGTTCACTGTAAACTTCAAGAATGAATTTGGAATATCACCATCTGATTACATCCGCAGTCTAAAATGATAACTTGAAACATAAAGGTACACTATTTAAAACATAACAAGCCTACATTATTGCCAAAACAGTTCATATTTGCAGTGACTTTCAAATCAGTCATTTCTTATATTTTGTAAGCATTCGGCAAACTACAGGTATTAAACTTTTATATACAACAATAGCGACTGTCACTATGAACCTAATAGTATCAGCCGCTATTGTTT
>NZ_JBCNZM010000037.1:0-31932 GCF_040227615.1 Bacteroides sp. RTP31139st1_H2_RTP31139_211217
GTCCGGACCGCACTGTATGCGTATTCAGGGGAGACGGCGGCTTGCAGATGAACCTGCAGGAACTGGGTACCATCATGGAACAAAAGGCTCCGGTGAAGATGATTCTGTTGAACAATAACTTCTTGGGCAATGTTCGTCAATGGCAGGCGATGTTCTTCAATCGTCGTTATTCGTTTACTCCGATGATGAATCCGGATTATATGAAGATTGCTTCGGCATATGATATTCCTGCACGCAGGGTAATGACCCGCGAGGAGCTGGCAAAAGCGATTGACGAGATGATAGCGACTGACGGACCGTTCCTGCTCGAAGCTTGTGTGGAGGAAGAAGGAAATGTAATGCCGATGACACCTCCGGGCGGTTCGGTCAATCAGATGTTGTTGGAATGCTGAAGTCATGCGAAATTAAAGAATTTACTCTATCTATGGATAAAAAACTATATACAATCATTGTTCATTCGGAAAACTTTGCCGGTTTGCTGAATCAGGTGACGGCTGTGTTTACCCGCCGGCAGATAAACATCGAGAGTTTGAATGTATCGGCCTCCTCCATCAAGGGGGTACATAAATATACCATTACCGCTTGGACGGATAAGGATACCATTGAAAAGGTGACCAAGCAGATTACCAAGAAAATAGATGTGCTGCAAGCCCATTATTTCACGGATGATGAAATCTATCAGCACGAGATTGCCCTTTATAAAATAACGACCCCTACGCTGGAAGAAAAACCGGAGGTGTCCAAAGTAATCCGTAAGTACAATGCCCGTATTGTGGAGGTGAATGCTGTATTTGCCATTGTTGAGAAGAATGGCATGAGTGAGGAAATAACCAATCTTTATGAGGAGTTGCGCCAGTTGGATTGCGTACTTCAGTTCGTCCGTTCGGGTCGCGTAGCCATTACGACCAGCTGCTTTGAGCGTGTCAATGAATATCTGGCGGACCGTGAAGCAAAATATCGTCAAAGTAAACACCAGGAATCATGATGAGCGAGAACAATAAAATAGGTACCTACAAGTTTGTTGCCGAACCGTTTCATGTCGACTTTACCGGACGGCTGACAATGGGAGTATTGGGCAACCATTTGTTGAATTGTGCGGGTTTCCATGCCAGCGACCGCGGTTTTGGCATCGCGACTCTAAACGAGGACAATTATACTTGGGTATTGTCCCGTCTGGCTGTCGAACTGGATGAAATGCCTTATCAGTACGAAGATTTCTCCATTCAGACTTGGGTGGAGAATGTCTATCGCCTTTTTACAGACCGTAATTTCGCTATCATCGATAAGGAGGGTAAGAAGATTGGGTATGCACGTTCCGTTTGGGCGATGATTAGCATGAATACCCGTAAGCCGGCAGATTTGCTGGCTCTTCATAGTGGCAGCATTGTAGATTATGTTTGCGATGAGCCTTGCCCGATAGAAAAACCTTCGCGGATAAAGGTGGCCTCAAAGGAACCGGTTGCTGCTTTGGTAGCCAAATACAGTGATATTGACATTAACGGGCATGTGAACAGCATCCGTTACATCGAGCATATCCTTGATTTGTTCCCGATAGAGATGTATAAGGAGAAGCGCATCCGTCGTTTTGAAATGGCATATGTAGCCGAAAGCTATTATGGGGATGAGTTGACTTTGTTCATGGATGATGCCGGTGAGGGCGTTTACGATGTGGAGGTGAAAAAGAATGGCAGCGAAGTGGTCTGTCGCTCTAAAGTGATATTTACAGAGAAATAAATAAATTTATCAACGTTGGCGTAAGCCACAAATAAAAATTAAAACAAAAAATGGCACAATTGAATTTTGGCGGTGTTATTGAGAATGTAATGACCCGCGAAGAATTTCCTTTGGAAAAAGCACGTGAGATTTTGAAAGATGAAACAATTGCAGTAATCGGTTATGGCGTACAAGGCCCGGGCCAGGCTTGCAACTTGCGTGATAACGGTTTCAATGTGATTGTAGGACAACGTCCGGGTAAGACATACGAAAAGGCTGTGGCTGACGGATGGGTACCGGGTGAGACTTTGTTCGGCATCGAAGAGGCTTGTCAGAAAGGTACTATCATCATGTGTCTGTTGTCTGACGCAGCTGTAATGTCTGTATGGCCGACTATCAAACCTTATTTGACTCCCGGAAAGGCTCTTTACTTCTCTCATGGTTTTGCTATTACCTGGAACGACCGTACCGGCGTGGTTCCTCCTAAAGATATTGATGTTATTATGGTTGCTCCCAAAGGTTCCGGTACTTCACTTCGTACCATGTTCCTCGAGGGTCGTGGCTTGAACTCATCATATGCCGTCTATCAGGATGCTACGGGTAAGGCTTTTGACAAGACGATTGCACTGGGTATCGGCATCGGTTCGGGATATTTGTTCGAGACAACTTTCATCCGCGAAGCCACTTCCGACTTGACCGGTGAACGCGGTTCATTGATGGGTGCTATCCAGGGATTGCTGTTGGCTCAGTATGAAGTATTGCGCGAAAACGGCCATACTCCTTCTGAAGCATTCAATGAAACAGTGGAAGAGTTGACTCAATCTTTGATGCCATTGTTTGCCAAGAACGGTATGGACTGGATGTATGCCAACTGTTCTACTACGGCACAGCGTGGTGCGCTGGATTGGATGACCCCGTTCCATGATGCCATCAAGCCGGTTGTACAGAAATTGTATGCAAGTGTGAAGTCGGGCAACGAAGCTCAGATTTCTATCGACAGTAACTCCAAACCCGATTATCGTGAGAAGCTGAATGCAGAATTGAAAGCCTTGCGTGAAAGCGAAATGTGGCAGACAGCTGTTACAGTTCGTAAACTTCGTCCGGAAAACAATTAATCAGCTTTATATAAATAGGTGAAATACCCTCTTCGGTGTTACCGGAGGGGGTATTTCTTTATTATTGATTCCCTATATTTTGAATAAACTCCAATAGCTTCCGGTAAAAACCGTGATGTTTCAGCGTCTCTGCCTCTCCCAATATCACCAGCTTCATACGTGCCCGGGTGATGGCTACATTCATTCTCCTTAAATCATTCAGGAATCCTATCTGTCCTTCTTCGTTGGCACGGACAAGGCTGATGAAGATAACATCGCGCTCTTGCCCTTGGAAGCCATCCACCGTATTTACAGTGAACAAGCTGCGATAAGGCTTGAGTGAAGCGTCTGCCTTTATCTTGCTGCGGAGATATTGCACTTGTGCCTTGTAAGGGGAGATGATGCCGATGTCTATTTTTTCTTCCAGAATGCGGTTGCCACCGATACGGTTGATGTAGATTTTCAGTTCTGATAGGAGCAGGTCCGCTTCCGCCTTATTAATGCGTCCGAAAGTCTCTCCCACAAATTCTTCTTTGAAATCCATTTCGGAGGTGTCAATCCAGTGGATGGGGGTATCCCAGTCCAGGATGCCCCGGTAACGCACTTCGGGAGCGGCTTCCAACTCGCCATTATAAAACCATTGGGAAGGAAATTTCATGATTTCCTCGTGCATGCGGTATTGTACTTTCAGCAAAGAGACAACGGCAGGTTTGTTGGACACCACTTTCTCCATCAATGTTCGTTCCAGACCTCCACGGGCAGCTTCGTAGCATTTTATAGTGGGCGGAAGTTGGCAGTGGTCACCCGCCAACACCACGCGGTCTGCTTTTCGGATAGCTATCCAGCAGGCAGCTTCTAAGGCCTGGGCTGCTTCATCAATGAAAAGGGTGCCGAAACGGCGTCCGTTCAGCAGCCGGTGATTGCTGCTTACTAGCGTGGAGGCTATGACATGTGCCCCATCAAAAAGCTCTGCATTGATTTGTATTTCCAATGCGGTGGCGCGGTCGCGCAGGCGGCTCATACGGCTGCGTACTCCTTCGCGTTCGTCATAGCTGCCACGGCGGGCACGGCTGCCCAGTTCACGGAGATTTTTCCGGATGCTCCACAGCTCCGGATAAAGCGGATGGTTCTCGAAACGACGCTCGTAGGTAAAGGAAAGCATCTTGTCGTTGACACGGGTCGGATTGCCGATACGCAGGACATTGACGCCACGGTCCACAAGTTTTTCCGAAATCCAGTCGACGGCAGTATTGCTTTGGGCACATACCAGTACCTGCGGTTCCCGATGCAGGGTTTCGTAGATGGCTTCCACTAAGGTGGTCGTTTTTCCGGTTCCTGGAGGACCATGTACAATGGCCACGTCGCGAGCACACAGCACTTTGTTTACAGCTGTTTCCTGCGTGGAGTTCAGCCAGGGAAACCGTACGGGATAGAGCTCTCGGAAACCGGCTTTCGAGGTTCCCAGCAATATGTCCCGCAATTCGGCCAGGCGGTTGCCTTTGGAGCGTAACGTATCTTCCAAGGCTTCGAACATGGTCCGATAGGATGTTTCGTCGAAATAAAGTTGCACGCCGAGGTTGTCCGTTTCCTGCACTTCCATCACGGCACCGGCTCCGGGCATTATCGCTACCATCCGTGTCTCGTCGGCATAGCTTACGGTAGCGGTGAAGTTCATATAGGTTATTTTTCCATCGGCAGACTGGCGGAAAAAACATACGGGACGGCCGAACTCAAAATTATGTTCTATATCGGTATTTTCTGTGTGTGTAATTTCTATTACTAATTGATTCAGTGAATTATAGTAACTTCGTCCCGGAGTGGCAGGATACCAGCAAAGTCCCCGTTTCACTTTCCGGGCAACCCCCATGTTTTCGGTTTGGCGTTTGAATTCCTCTTTTTCGTATTCGTATTCCATGCGCAGCAAAAGTTGCTGCTGTTGGAGGTGAATAATAGGACTATTTGAATCTTGTTCCTTCATGGTTGCAAAGGTAATCATTCTTCGCTTCCGACGGAAAAAATGCTTTATTTTGTTAAACTATTCAGCCTTTTTATTTGTTTATGATATTAATTTGTAATCTTTACAATAATGAAAAACTAAAAAATAGTGGTTATGGTATATGATTTAACGATGCTCAAAACGTTTTATGCCGCTTATTCGGAGAAGATAGAACGCGTACGGAACGTACTGCGGCGTCCGATGACTTTAGCAGAGAAAATTTTGTATGCTCATTTGTATGATGGGGATAAAGTGAAGAACTACAGACGGGGAGAAGACTATGTGAATTTCCGTCCCGACCGTGTGGCCATGCAGGATGCAACGGCTCAAATGGCCTTATTGCAATTTATGAATGCAGGCCGTGAGCAGGTTGCCGTGCCTTCCACTGTGCACTGTGACCATTTGATTCAAGCATATAAAGGTGCAAAAGAAGATATCGTGACTGCTACGAAGACCAACGAGGAGGTCTATAATTTTCTCCGTGATGTTTCCTCCCGCTATGGCATAGGTTTTTGGCAGCCGGGAGCAGGCATTATTCACCAGGTGGTATTGGAGAACTACGCATTTCCGGGTGGGATGATGGTAGGCACGGACTCTCATACGCCCAATGCCGGAGGTTTGGGCATGGTGGCCATTGGTGTGGGTGGTGCCGATGCGGTGGATGTGATGACCGGCATGGAATGGGAACTGAAAATGCCGCGTCTGATAGGCGTACACTTGAAGGGTAAATTGAGTGGCTGGGTAGCTCCCAAAGACGTTATTCTGAAGTTGGCGGGTATTCTTACTGTAAAAGGGGGAACCAATGCCATCATTGAATATTTTGGACCGGGAACCGCTTCGTTGTCTGCCACTGGAAAGGCTACCATCTGCAATATGGGGGCAGAGGTGGGGGCGACTACCTCCCTTTTCCCTTACGATGAGCGCATGGGTACCTACTTGAAAGCTACCGGACGTGAAGAAGTGGCAAAAATGGCTGTTTCCGTAGCTGCCGACCTTCGCGCCGACGACGAAGTGCTGGCAAATCCGGAAAAATATTACGACCGCATCATTGAAATAGACCTCTCGCTGTTGGAACCGTATATCAATGGGCCCTTTACGCCGGATGCAGCAACACCGATATCGAAATTTGCCGAGGTAGTGATAACCAATAACTATCCCCGCCGGATGGAAGTCGGTCTGATAGGGTCGTGCACCAATTCGTCCTATCAGGATTTGAGCCGTGCGGCCTCCCTTGCCCGGCAGGTAAAGGAAAAGAATTTGAAGGTTGCTTCCCCGCTGATTGTCAATCCCGGCTCGGAGCAGATACGTGCTACTGCTGAACGCGACGGCATGATTGCCGCTTTCGAAGATATTGGCGCAACGATAATGGCGAATGCCTGCGGACCTTGTATTGGCCAGTGGAAGCGCCATACTGATGACCCCGAACGCAAAAATTCCATCGTCACCTCTTTTAACCGTAATTTTGCCAAACGTGCCGACGGCAATCCCAATACTTTTGCTTATGTGGCTTCTCCCGAAATTACCATGGCGCTGACCATTGCAGGCGACCTCTGTTTCGACCCCTTGCGGGATACGCTGGTCAATGCCAAAGGAGAGGTTGTGAAACTGTCCGAACCAGTCGGTGAGGAATTGCCGGCACACGGATTCATCGGAGGACAAAAAGGATATATTGCTCCAAACAAGGGACAGACGGAAATTACGGTCAATCCTCATTCACAGCGCTTGCAACTGCTGACTCCCTTCCCTGCCTGGGATGGCATGGACTTGCTGAATATGCCTTTATTGATTAAAGTGCAAGGGAAATGTACCACCGACCACATCTCTATGGCGGGGCCATGGCTCCGTTTCCGGGGACATTTGGAGAATATTTCGGACAATATGCTGATGGGGGCTGTCAATGCTTTCAATGGAGAGACGAACAAGGTTTGGAACCGCTCCACCAATACCTATGGAACAGTGTCAGGCACTGCGAAGCTGTATAAATCAGAAGGCATCCCTTCCATTGTCGTTGCCGAAGAGAATTATGGTGAAGGTTCCAGCCGTGAGCATGCTGCCATGGAACCACGCTTCCTGAATGTACGCGCCATTTTGGCGAAAAGCTTTGCCCGTATCCATGAGACGAATTTAAAGAAACAAGGCATGTTGGCGCTGACCTTTACGGATAAGGCCGATTATGACAAGATTCGGGAACGCGACCTGATTTCTGTCATGGGGTTGAAAGATTTTGCTTCGGGACGTACGTTGAAGGTGGTTCTTCATCACGAGGACGGGAGTAAAGAAAGTTTTGAAGTACAACATACGTATAACGAACAGCAGATAGCCTGGTTCCGGGCCGGTTCTGCACTTAATGCAAGATAGAATATGGAAAAAATTACTGTACCTTTTATTACCGGCGATGGAGTGGGAGCAGAAGTGACCCCATCCATGCAGGCTGTCGTGAATGCCGCTGTCAAGAAATCCTATGGTGACCGGCGTGGCATTGAATGGAAAGAAGTGCTGGCAGGAGAACGTGCTTTCCACGAAACCGGCTCCTGGTTGCCGGACGAAACCATGGAAGCCTTCCGCACCTATAAGGTGGGCATCAAAGGTCCTTTGACAACTCCCGTCGGTGGAGGTATCCGTTCCTTGAACGTAGCCTTGCGTCAGACGCTCGATTTGTATGTCTGCCAACGTCCGGTACGTTGGTATAAGGGCATTGTTTCTCCACTCAAAGAGCCACAGAAGGTGGATATGTGCGTATTCCGTGAGAATACCGAGGATATTTATGCAGGCATCGAATGGGAAGCCGGAACTCCGGAGGCTGAAAAGTTCTATCGTTTTCTCCGTGATGACATGGGGGTGACAAAAGTCCGTTTTCCCGAAACCTCCTCGTTTGGCGTGAAGCCCGTTTCAAGAGAAGGAACAGAGCGCTTGGTGCGTGCCGCCTGCCAATACGCCCTTGAGCATCATCTGCCTTCCGTGACGTTGGTACACAAAGGAAACATCATGAAATTTACGGAAGGCGGCTTCAAGAAGTGGGGGTACGAACTGGCAGAACGTGAGTTTGGTAAAGAACTTGCAGAAGGGCGTCTGGTCATCAAGGACTGCATTGCCGATGCATTCTTGCAGAACACGTTGCTTATCCCCGAAGAATATTCCGTGATTGCCACGTTGAATCTGAACGGCGATTATGTGTCCGACCAACTGGCTGCCATGGTAGGCGGCATCGGCATTGCACCGGGTGCGAATATCAACTATAAAACAGGGCATGCCATTTTTGAGGCTACTCACGGGACGGCTCCGAACATTGCCGGGAAAGACATTGTGAATCCCTGTTCCATCATCCTTTCCGCTGTGATGATGCTTGAATATCTGGGTTGGAAGGAAGCAGCCTCTCTTATAGAGAACGCCTTGGAGGAAAGTTTCACAGAAGCCCGTGCTACTGCCGACTTGGCACGTTTTATGCCGGGTGGCGTCTCGCTGTCCACTTCGACTTTCACCCGGGAGATTGTAAGGAGAATAGAAAATGGGAATAACGAATAAAACGAAACGATTATGAAGAAGGAGTATCTGATTTACAAGCTTTCCGAAGATTTGAAGGAAGCTACCCGGATTGAGAATGAACTGTTCAGGAAGTTTGATGTGAAGCGCGGTTTGCGTAATGAGGACGGCACGGGAGTCTTGGTGGGGTTGACCAAAATAGGCAATGTGGTCGGCTATGAACGCATCCCCGGTGGAGGGCTGAAGCCTATTCCCGGCAAATTGTTCTACCGCGGTTATGATGTGGATGACTTGGCACACGCCATCATCAAAGAGAAGCGTTTCGGTTTTGAGGAAATTGCCTACTTGTTGCTTTCCGGTCGCCTGCCCGACAAGGAAGAACTCTCTTCTTTCCGTGAACTCATCAACGACAACATGCCGCTGGAGCAGAAGACCAAGATGAATATCATTGAACTCGAAGGAAACAACATTATGAACATCCTGGCGCGCAGCGTGCTCGAGATGTATCGTTTTGACCCTGATGCAGATGACACTTCCCGCGATAATCTGATGCGGCAGAGCATTGAGCTTATTTCGAAATTCCCGACCATCATTGCGTATGCCTATAACATGCTTCGCCATGCCACCCATGGCCGTTCACTGCATATCCGCCATCCGCAGGAAAACCTTTCCATTGCCGAGAATTTCCTCTATATGCTGAAGAAGGACTACACGGAGCTGGATGCCCGCACGCTCGACCTGCTGCTGGTTCTTCAGGCCGAGCACGGTGGTGGTAACAACTCCACTTTTACCGTACGTGTCACTTCTTCTACCGGGACGGATACTTACTCTTCGATAGCGGCAGGTATCGGTTCCTTGAAAGGGCCGCTTCATGGAGGTGCCAATATCCAGGTTGCCGATATGTTCCACCATCTGCAGGAAAACATTCAGGACTGGACGAATGTGGATGAGATTGATACTTACTTCACCCGCATGCTCAACAAGGAAGCCTATAACAAGACCGGCTTGATATATGGTATCGGACATGCCGTCTATACCATTTCCGACCCGCGCGCCATTCTGCTGAAAGAGCTTGCCCGCGACCTTGCCCGCGAAAAAGGGAAAGAACGCGAGTTCGCTTTCCTTGAACTGCTCGAGGAGCGCGCCATTGATGTGTTTGGCCGTGTGAAGAATAATGGCAAGACGGTTTCGAGTAATGTGGATTTCTATTCGGGCTTTGTTTACGAGATGATTGGGCTGCCGCAGGAAATCTTCACGCCTTTGTTTGCCATGGCACGTATTGTCGGTTGGTGTGCACATCGCAATGAAGAATTGAATTTCGAAGGCAAGCGTATTATCCGTCCTGCCTATAAGAATGTTTTGGATGAGGTGGCTTATGTGCCCATTAAGAAACGGTAAGGATTAGACTTGTATCTTTTAAATCGTTCCATCACGGGGAAAAAATCGTTCCACCATGGTAGAACGATTTTTTCTCCATGGTGGAATGAAATTTACTCCATGATGGAACGATTAGATTTTCGTATCTCTACTGCTTAATCTTCTCAGTAAAAAACACTGGTTTTTGCATGAAAAAACAATTATCCGGGGAAAACGATTTGTTTGTTGTGAGTTTTCTTTATCTTTGCTTCGCATAAATAAAGAACTATGAATCAGGAAACTTTTCAGATATTTCTGTGGGTAATGAGTGCTGTGGCATTGGTTGTCTTTATTGCACTCTATTTTGTCAAAGCGGGTTATGGCATGTTCCGTACTGCCTCGTGGGGAATCTCCATCAATAATAAACTGGCGTGGGTGCTTATGGAAGCGCCGGTATTCATCCTCATGTTTGGGTTGTGGGGGAAGAGTGGAGCGGGATTTGCCGTGCCGGTATATTTCTTCTTCCTGCTGTTTCAGTTGCACTATCTTCAGCGGGCCTTTATTTTTCCGTTCCTGCTGAAAGGTAAAAGCCGGATGCCGGTAGCTATTATGGCGATGGGTATCGTCTTCAACCTTTTGAACGGGATGATGCAGGCGGGCGGTTTGTTCTATTTCGCTCCCGAAGGCTTGTATGCCGATGGCTGGGCCTATTTGCTGAAACCTCATGCCTTGTTGGGAATCATTCTGTTTTTTGCAGGTATGTTCGTCAATTTGCATTCCGACTATGTGATACGTCATCTGCGCAGGCCAGGTGATACGAAGCATTATCTTCCCGGAAAAGGGCTTTACCGATACGTCACTTCTGCCAATTACTTCGGTGAACTGGTGGAATGGACGGGGTTTGCCATACTCACAGCTTCTCCCGCCGCCTGGGTGTTCGTCTGGTGGACGTTTGCCAACCTTGTTCCCCGTGCCGATGCCATTCACCGCCGTTATCGGGAGGAGTTTGGTGATGAGGCGGTAGGAAAGCGCAAACGCATCATTCCATTTCTTTATTAATGGAAAATGGAGAGTTGAAAATGGAAAATGAATAATTCATAACTTATAACTTATAACTCATAACTCATAACGATGGAATCCAAGTTATTCACCCCCGTCACTTTCGGACCGTTGACTTTGCGTAACCGTACCATCCGTTCGGCTGCTTTCGAGAGCATGTGTCCCGGAAACGCTCCGTCGGACATGTTGCTCGACTATCATCGGTCGGTAGCGGCGGGAGGTATAGGTATGACTACTGTTGCTTATGCGGCAGTTACTCAGAGCGGCTTGTCTTTTGACCGCCAGTTGTGGATGCGTCCTGAGATTATCCCCGGACTCCGTAGGCTGACTGATGCCATACATGCGGAGGGGGCTGCGGCAGGCATCCAGTTGGGACACTGTGGCAATATGTCCCATAAGAGTATTTGCGGTTGTATGCCCGTCGGCGCATCTTCTGGTTTCAATCTTTACTCTCCTACCTTTGTGCGCGGACTGCGTGCCGATGAGCTGCCGGAGATGGCGCGTGCTTATGGGCGTTCGGTGAATCTGGCACGGGAGGCCGGATTTGATTCTGTAGAGATTCATGCAGGGCATGGCTATCTCATCAGCCAGTTCTTGTCCCCGTCCACCAACCATCGGAAAGACGAGTTCGGAGGCTCGTTGCAGAACCGTATGCGTTTTATGGATATGGTGATGGAAGAAGTGATGAAGGCTGCCGGCAGTGATATGGCTGTGCTGGTGAAGATGAACATGCGCGACGGTTTCCGTGGAGGGATGGAGCTGGACGAGACGATGCAGGTGGCCCGGAGGCTGGAGCAGTCGGGAGCACATGCGCTGGTCTTGAGCGGTGGGTTTGTCAGTAAGGCGCCGATGTATGTCATGCGGGGCGAAATGCCTATCCGCAGCATGACGCATTACATGACCTGCTGGTGGTTGAAATACGGTGTACGCATGGTAGGCAAATGGATGATACCGAGCGTACCGTTTAAGGAAGCTTATTTCCTGGAAGATGCCTTGAAATTCCGTGCCGCCTTGAAGATACCGTTGGTTTATGTGGGTGGCCTGGTTTCCAGGGACAAGATAGATGAGGTGCTGGATGACGGCTTCGAGGCTGTGCAAATGGCGCGCGCTCTGCTCAATGAGCCGGGGTTCGTCAACCGCATGCGTGCCGAAGAGAATGCACGTTGCAACTGCCGGCATAGTAATTATTGCATTGCCCGGATGTATTCCATCGAGATGGCATGCCATCAGCATTTGAAGGAGGAACTTCCACCTTGTCTGAAAAAGGAGATAGAGAAAATCGAAGCGAAAGGCTGATTTTTAGTTTTTAATTTTCAATTTTTAATTATTAAAGTGAATTTAGCTGTTATAACTGGGGCAGACGGTGGCATGGGCATGGAAATTACCCGCGCAGTGGCAACTGCCGGCTATCAGGTCATCATGGCATGCCGTGACCCCCAAGCTGCCGAACCCAAGCGGCAACTGCTGATGCGTGAAACCGGTAATCCGCGTATTGAGACTGCTCCCATTGATTTGGCATCTCTGGCTTCAGTGGCCGCATTTGCAGAGCATCTGTTGAAGCGGGGAGAGCCGTTGGCGTTGTTGATGAACAATGCCGGAACCATGGAAACGGAACGCCGCATTACCGAGGACGGACTGGAACGGACGGTGAGTGTCAATTATGTAGGGCCTTACCTGCTGACTCGCAAGCTGCTGCCATTGATGGGAGAGGGGAGCCGTATTGTGAATATGGTATCTTGTACGTATGCCATCGGTCATCTTGACTTTCCGGATTTTTTCCTCCGGGGAAGAAGGGGGGACTTTTGGCGCATTCCTATATATAGCAACACGAAGCTGGCATTGACTCTGTTCACCATCGACTTGGCCAGTCGTGTCAAGCACAAAGGTATTGTTGTGAATGCGGCCGACCCGGGGATTGTGTCTACCAATATCATTACCATGCATATGTGGTTTGACCCGCTGACAGATATACTTTTCAGGCCTTTCATCCGTACTCCCCGTAAGGGAGCTGCAACAGCTGTCGGCTTATTGCTGGATGAGGATGCCGGTAAACGTACGGGGACATTGAATGCCAGTTGCCGTCCCAAGTCTCTTTCGGAGAAGTACACCCGGCATGTACAGATGGAAGAACTGTGGGAGAGGACGGAAAGTATAGTGAAAAAATGGTTGTAAAAAACAGAGAAGGCGCATATGTCGCCTTCTCTGTTTATGGGGTATCTGAACTGTCTGTCATTAGATAGACAGTTCTCTCAATACATTTACAAGGTCTTTCTTGATGGGTTTGTCATTCTTGATGGCCTTCGTGAAGGGAACGTATACCACTTCATCGTGGTCAATGCCTATCATGACATTGCGCTGTCCTTCCATGATTGCGTCGATGGCGGCTGCGCCCAGACGGCTGGCAAGGATACGGTCGTGTGCCGTAGGGCTACCACCGCGTTGCAAGTGACCGAGGATGGTTACGCGTACGTCATATTGGGGGTATTCGTTCTTTACACGCTCTGCATAGTGCATTGCACCGCCGGTCAGTTCACTCTCGGCTACCAGTACGATACTGCTGTTCTTGGATTTCCGGAAACCGTTCTTGATGAATTCTTCCAGTTGGTCCACTTCCGTACTGAATTCCGGGATAATGGCTGCTTCTGCTCCGGAGGCGATGGCGCCGTTCAGAGCGAGGAAACCGGCATCGCGTCCCATGACTTCTACGAAAAACAAGCGCTCATGGGAAGTGGCTGTATCACGGATTTTGTCCACAGCATCCAGGATCGTGTTCAGCGCGGTGTCGTAGCCGATAGTGGTATCTGTTCCATAAAGGTCATTGTCGATAGTTCCCGGCAGCCCGATACAAGGCACGTCAAACTCTTGTGCAAAGATACGAGCACCGGTCAGCGAACCGTCGCCTCCGATAATCACTAAGGCGTCAATGCCTTCTTTCTTCATGTTGTCGTAAGCAATCTGGCGGCCCTCGGGAGTCGTGAACTCTTTGCAGCGGGCTGTCTTCAGGATTGTACCACCCAGCTGGATGATGTTGCTGACATTTTGGCTTTTGAATTCTTTGATTTCGCCGGTTACCAGACCTTTGTAACCTCTATATATACCTTTAACTGAAAGTCCGTTGTAAATAGCCGAACGTGTCACGGCACGTATGGCTGCGTTCATTCCCGGAGCATCACCTCCTGATGTCAAGATACCAATGCACTTAACTGTTCCCATAACAATCTTTTTGTTTAGTATTAATAATCATGATGAAAAATAGATTTGGACTATTTTTTCATGCCGCAAAGATAGCAAAAAGCTGAGGCGGTGACTAATAAATTACGTTAATTTGCTGTTCCAAAAGGATGACAAACTGTTATTTAAGTTTTGACTTTATGGCTTCTGAAATTTCTTCCATCAGCCATTTGGGGGTGGAAGTGGCTCCGCAGACACCGATGGAATTGGCACCGGCTAACAGAGAACTATCTATTTCTTCGGCACTGTCTATCAAATGTGAATTGGCATTGACTTTTTTACACTCACTGAACAGCATCTTGCCGTTAGAGCTTTTTTTGCCGCTGACAAAGAATATTAAATCATGGGAAGCTGCAAATTTCCGGATATTAGGTATCCGGTTTGCTACTTGTCGGCAGATAGTGTCATAGGACTCGAAAGTGACTTTCGGTGAGATATGTCCCTCTATGTATTTCACAATGTTTTGAAATCCGTCCAGAGACTTTGTGGTCTGGGAGTAGAGACGGATGTCTTTGCTGAAATCCAGTTTCCTTGCCTCTTCCTGCTTTTCGATGACGATGGCCTTTCCGGTGGTTTGTCCTACCAGACCCAGTACTTCGGCGTGTCCATTTTTGCCATAGATGACAATTTGCTTGTCGCGGTTGTCTTCCTGGACGTACTCTTGCTTAATCTTCTTTTGCAGGCGGAGTACGACCGGGCAGGTTGCGTCAATGATTTCTATATTGTTGCGGCGGGCAATGTCATAAGTTTCAGGGGGCTCTCCATGGGCGCGCAACAGCACCTTGGCGTTGTGGAGGCGGTTGAATTCCTCATGGTTGATGGTAATCAGCCCCATTGCCTTCAGGCGTTCCACTTCACGGCTGTTGTGCACGATGTCTCCCAGACAATAGAGGGTCCCTCCTTTCGCCAGTTCCTCTTCTGCCTTGTTTATTGCAGTGACAACTCCGAAACAGAAGCCGGAGCCTTCGTCTATTTCTACTTTTGCCATATCCGGTTCAGTTCTTCTCCTTTATAACCCGTTCGAATTGTTCCGCCAGCCATTCCTTTTGTTGGGAAATGCTCAGGTGGCTGTTGTCCAACAATAAAGCGTCAGAAGCTTTGCGCAGCGGACTTACATCCCGGTTTTGGTCAATATAGTCCCGTTGTTTCACATTTTCCAGAATTTCGTCAAAGCTGGCTTCTTCCCCTTTGGCCTTTAGTTCGTCATAGCGGCGTTGTGCCCGTATCTCGGGGGTGGCGGTTACAAAAATTTTCAGCTCGGCATCCGGAAAAACGGTAGTGCCGATGTCGCGCCCGTCCATAACGATACCCTTGGCCTTGCCCATCTCTTGTTGCTGTGCCACCATAGCTTCGCGTACGAAATCCAATGTTGCAATGGGACTGACACGTGAAGACACTTCCATGGTACGGATTTTGTTTTCTACATTTACTCCGTTCAGGTAGGTATCCGGGCGTCCGGTTTCGGGGTTCAGGCGGAAAGAAATATGTATATCCTTTATTAGACTTTTCAGTTTTTCGGCATCTATGCGGTCACCCTGGAAAATACCATTCTCTATACTATATAATGTTACTGCCCGATACATGGCACCGCTATCTATATATATGTAACCGATTTCGCGGGCAAGGTCTTTGGCCATAGTGCTTTTTCCGCAAGAGGAAAAGCCGTCGATTGCTATTGTTATCTTTTTCATGACTTTTATGCTATAGTTATACAGGTATAACACCTGCAAAATAGAAAATTTCAATATTTCATTTAAAATTCTTGCCAAAGATACGGTATTTTTAAAATATCTCGTTACATTTGTGGCACAAAAGCATGTGGAGGCTTTTGAAGGATTAAAAAAATGAAAAAGGAACGTCTGTTGTGTAAAAAAAAACAGCAGAGCGTGAACATTCTTGGGAAAAGTACTATATTTGCCCCAAATGAGAAACACTAAAATTATATTATAAATTATGGAAATTAAGAAATCACCTAAGGCAGACCTGGAGAGTAAGAAGTCGACTTGGCTGCTTGTCGGTTATGTAATCGTGCTCGCTTTCATGTTTGTTGCGTTCGAGTGGACAAAGCGTGACATCAAGATTGATACGAGTCAGGCTATTACCGACTTAGTATTTGAAGAGGAAATCATCCCTATTACAGAACAGCCGGAGCAGGTTACTCCTCCGCCCCCCGAAGCTCCTGCGATTGCAGAAACGCTGACTATCGTTGAGGACGATGCCGACGTGGAAGAAACTGCCATCGTATCTTCTGAGGAATTGAATCAGGCTGTGGAAATCAAATATGTTCCCGTAGCAGTGGAAGAGGAAGAACCGGAAGAACAGACTATTTTCGAGGTGGTGGAGCAGATGCCCGAATTCCCGAACGGTGGTATGGCCGGTTTGATGCAGTATCTGAGCAAGAACATTAAATATCCTACTATTGCACAGGAAAACGGAACTCAAGGCCGTGTAACTGTACAGTTTGTGGTCAATAAGGACGGTAGTATCGTAGATGCTAAGGTGCTGAGAGGTGTTGACCCGTACTTGGACAAAGAAGCTGTCCGCGTGATTATGGGCATGCCGAAGTGGAAACCCGGTATGCAGCGTGGTAAACCCGTTCGCGTTAAGTATACCGTGCCTGTAATGTTTAGATTGCAGTAATAAAATATCTATAAGTGGGAGAGGCTGCCGGAATGCAGCCTCTTTTCATTATCCGCTATTTCCTAAATTCTGAAAATGCCATGTTTACAGCCTCCGAGCTTTTAGAAAGAATAAATTCTCATATTGCAGAATTGCAGTTTGTCCGTACTCCTCAAGGTTTATATGCTCCCGTTACCTATGTGTTGTCCATGGGCGGAAAAAGAATCCGTCCGGTATTGATGTTGATGGCCTACAATCTGTATCGGGAGGATATTACCCGTATTTTTAACCCTGCAACGGGGATTGAAGTGTATCATAATTATACTCTTTTGCACGACGACTTGATGGACCATGCAGACCGTCGCCGTGGCAAGGAGACAGTACATAAAGTCTGGGATGACAATGCCGCCATTCTTTCGGGGGATGCAATGCTTGTATTGGCTTATCAGTTTATGGCTCAATGTCCGGTTGAATGCCTGAAAGAGGTAATGGATATATTTAGTCTGACTGCACTGGAAATCTGTGAAGGACAGCAGCTGGATATGGAGTTTGAACATCGGAAGGATGTGAAGGCAGAGGAGTATCTGGAAATGATTCGTCTGAAAACTTCGGTATTGTTGGCTGCAAGCTTGAAGATTGGCGCTCTTTTGGGAGGGGCTTCTTCTGAAGATGCGGAGCAGTTGTATGATTTTGGCATGAACTTGGGTGTCGCTTTTCAGTTGAAAGATGATTTCCTGGATGTTTATGGCGATGCTGCCGTCTTTGGAAAGAATATTGGAGGTGATATTCTGTGCAATAAAAAGACCTACATGCTGATAAAGGCTTTTGAACATGCGGATGAGGAGCAGTTGACCCGCTTGAATGCTTGGGTGGATGCTGTTGCATTCAACCCGGAGGAGAAAGTTGCTGCGGTGACGGAACTGTATAACCGGATTGGCGTCAAGGAACTGTGTGAGAAAAAGATGGAAGAGTATTGTGAACGCGCAATGGAAAGTCTGTTGGCGGTGAAGGTGGCAGATGAAAAGAAAGAGGAATTGAAGAACCTGATGGCTAACCTGATGCATCGGGAAGTATAACTTTAAATCCGGGAGAAAATGCCTTATAGAAGATTGCCTAATACAGATCAAGCGAGAATACGGGCGCTGAAAGCAGTGGTCGTCAAGGGTGATATATGTAATGTGTATGATTTGGCCGTATCTTTGAAGGCGTTGACTGATGCGCGGAATTTTCTTACAAAGTTTGAAGCTGCGCAAGCTTATTATGCCGACTGTTTTGAGCGGCAGGCTCGGGCGGGACGTAAGCATCAGGCTAATGTAAAGACTGCCCGTCTGTATATTTCTCATTTTATCCAGGTGTTGAATTTAGCTGTCATCCGTTCTGAAGTGCGTATTGCTCATAAGGAATATTACGGTTTGGACACAAGCAACAATAATGTGCCTGATTTATCGACAGAGCCTGCCTTGGCAGAGTGGGGGCGTAAAATCGTGGATGGGGAAAACAAACGTATATCCCAGGGAGGAATTCCCATTTATAACCCTACGATTGCAAAAGTGAGGGTGCATTATGATATTTTCATGGATAGTTATGAGAAGCAAAAGAATCTTCAATCTTTGACAGCCCGCAGTTTGGACACCTTGGCTTCGATGCGTGCAGAGGCGGATGGTTTGATTTTGGATATATGGAACCAGGTTGAAAAGAAATTCGAGGAGGTCACTCCCAATGAGAAACGTTTGGATTTATGCCGTGATTATGGAATAATCTATTATTACCGTACCGGTGAGAAACGCAAAGAGTAAGTTGAAGAATGAGATTGATTGATTCACATTCCCATCTTTTTTTAGAAGAGTTTGCAGAGGATTTGCCTCAAGTGATGGCTCGTGCCCGTGAGGCAGGAGTCACGCATATTTTTATGCCCAATATCGATAGTACCACCATAGGACCTATGCTTCGGGTGTGCCGTGAATATAAAGGGTATTGCTATCCGATGATTGGATTGCACCCTACCTCTGTGGGTGCGGATTATGAAAAGGAGTTGGAAATAGTGGCCCGGGAGCTGGCTTCACCGAATGAATTTGTTGCGGTTGGTGAGATTGGTATGGACTTGTATTGGGATAAAACTTTTCTCAGAGAACAGCAAAGGGGGTTGGACAGGCAGATTGAGTGGGCTTTGGAATACGGTTTGCCGGTAGTGCTACATTGTAGGGAAGCGTTCGACCATATATATAATGTGTTGAAACCCTATCAGCAGACTCCTTTGAAAGGAATTTTCCATAGTTTTACGGGGACCTCGGAAGAGGCCTGCAGGATTATGGAATTTGCGGATTTCATGATAGGAATAAATGGTGTGGTGACTTTCAAAAAATCAACTTTGCCGGAAGTCTTGAAGAATATTCCTTTGGAACGCATCGTGCTGGAAACCGATTCCCCTTATCTGACTCCGGTTCCCAATCGAGGCAAGAGGAACGAAAGCGCATATGTTAAGGATACTTTGGTAAAGGTGGCCGGAATTTATGGGAACTCTCCTGAAAAGGTGGCCCAGGTTACTTCTGATAACACTTTAAAAGTGTTCGGAATGCTCAAATAAGCTCTTTGAGATTTTAAAGTTTATTAATTTTGAGATTTTATTTAATATAAAACGGGTCGAATGAAGCAGAACAACAAAAAAAAGAATACATTTGTAGCTGAAAACGCTTGTGGTTCGCATTTTTTTTGTAATTTGCACCCGATTTCAGAAAAGGCGTCTATTGGAGAGATGCTCGAGTGGTTGAAGAGGCACGCCTGGAAAGCGTGTATACCCCTAAAGGGTATCCGGGGTTCGAATCCCCGTCTCTCCGCAGTGTGATGAAATGAAGATAAAACAACAAATTATAATAAATAAATTAATTAATTAATCTTAAAAATTAGACACACAATGAAAAAGTTATTTGCAATTGTTGCTGTGATGGGAGTCTTAACATTTGGCTCAACTCAACTTGCTCAGGCTCAAGATGCTCCTGCAGCTGAACAAACTGAACAAGCAGCTGTAGCACCTGCTGCTGATGCTGCTGCCCCTGCTGCTATGGAAGCTGCCGAGGGTGGTATCCACAAAGAGCTTAAGACTAAGTTTATTGAAGGTACTGCATCTTTCATGAGTTTGGTAGCTATCGCATTGGTTATCGGTCTTGCATTCTGTATTGAACGTATCATTTATCTGAGCTTGGCTGAAATTAATACAAAGAAGTTCTTGGCTGCTATCGAAGCTGCTTTGGAAAAAGGTGACGTTGAGGCTGCTAAAGATATCGCACGTAACACAAGAGGTCCTATCGCTTCTATCTACTATCAAGGTCTGATGAGAATCGATCAAGGTATCGACGTAGTAGAAAAGTCTGTAGTATCTTACGGTGGTGTACAAGCCGGTTATCTGGAAAAAGGTTGCTCTTGGATTACATTGTTCATCGCAATGGCTCCGTCTTTAGGATTCTTGGGTACTGTAATCGGTATGGTTCAGGCTTTTGATAAAATCCAGCAGGTAGGTGATATCTCTCCGACGGTTGTAGCAGGTGGTATGAAGGTTGCCTTGATTACTACTATCTTCGGTTTGATTGTTGCTTTGATTCTGCAGGTATTCTACAACTATATCTTGTCTAAGATTGAAGCTTTGACAAGTGAAATGGAAGATTCTTCTATCTCACTGTTGGATATGGTTATCAAATATGACTTGAAATACAAAAAATAATTAAGATGGCTAAGTTATCATATAAAGTATCATACTACGTACTGTATGCCATGTTCGCTATCATCTTGGTAGTGCTGGGCTTGTTCTACTTCGGTGGAGATGCTCAAGGTGATGCAGTATTGATGAGCGTTGACTCAGAAATGTGGCAACCGGCTCAGACAGATGCATTGATTTACTTGACGTATGCTCTGTTGGCTGTAGCTGTAATTGCTACGTTGGTTGGTGTATTGTTCCAATTCGGATCTGCCTTGAAGGATAATCCGGGGGCAGCCTTGAAATCTTTAATCGGCTTGATTGTATTGATTGTTGTAGTGGTTATAGCTTGGACTATGGGTAGCGATGAGCCGCTTACTATTCCGGGATATAGCGGTACTGACAATGTTCCTTTCTGGTTGAAGATTACCGATATGTTCCTCTATTCTATTTATATTTTGTTTGCCGGTACAGTGTTGGCAATCATTTTTAGTAGTATTAAGAAGAAATTATCATAACTGATTGAGGTAACTCAATTTAAAGAGTAATTACAATGGCAAAAGGAAAAAGAAAAGTTCCTGATATTAACTCAAGTTCTACAGCGGATATTGCATTCTTGTTGCTGATTTTCTTCTTGATCACGACATCTATGGATACTGACCGTGGTTTGGCAAGACGTTTGCCGCCTCCACCCGAAAAAGACCAGAAGATTGAGGACCAGAAGAAGAAAGAACGTAACGTTTTGCAAGTCTTCTTGAATATGAATGACCAGTTAATGTGCGGTAACGATTATATTAACGTAGAACAATTGCGTGCAAAGGCAAAGGAATTCATTGCCAATCCGTATAATGATGAAACGAAGCCAGAAAAGATTTCTAAGAATGTTCCTTTCTTTGGTACGGTTCAAGTAACGGAAAATCATGTGGTTTCTTTGCGTTGTGACCGTGGTTCTTCCTATAAGGCATATATGGCTGTACAGAATGAGTTGGTAGCGGCTTACAATGAGTTACGCGATGAACTGGCTCAGGAGAAGTGGCAGAAGAATTATGTCGAGTTGGATCAAGAACAACAAGATGCAATTCGTGATATTTATCCTCAGAGAATTTCTGAGGCAGAACCTAAAAAGTACGGAGAAAAGAAGTAATGGGAAAATTTAATAAGACTGGTAAACGTGAAATGCCGGCGTTGAACACTTCTTCTCTGCCTGACCTTATTTTCACCTTGTTGTTCTTCTTCATGATTGTAACAACTATGCGTGAGGTAACATTAAAGGTTGAGTTTAAGGTTCCGCAAGCTACAGAATTGGAGAAACTTGAAAAGAAGTCTTTGGTTACGTTTATCTATGTAGGAAAACCTACTGCCGAATTTCGTAAGAAGTTAGGTAATGAGAGCCGTATCCAGTTGAACGACAGCTATGCTGAAGTTGCTGAAATTCAAGATTACATTATTGGTGAACGTGCCAGTATGAAAGAAGAAGATCAGCCGCAGATGACAGTGTCTTTGAAAGTTGACCAAGATACGAAAATGGGTATCGTAACAGATATCAAGGAAGCTCTTCGTCAAGCTTATGCTTTGAAGATTAACTATTCTGCGCAACCGCGTCAGTAAGAGTTGATTTAATGATATAATAAAGGTCGTTTCATTTGTTGAAACGACCTTTATTGTTTTAAGTATATTGGATTTTTAAGATTTCACATTATATACTTCGCAGTAGATGTGTTCCTTTACAAGGTCAAAATCCTTTCCACATTCTATATCTCCATAGGCCATGATGAGCATAGGCAGGTAGTTGTCTCCTGCTTTATAGGGAGGCTGTTGGTAGGGCTTTTCCCATAAGGAGAATCCTTGCCGTTGATAGAAGTTAATGCGGCGTTTAGCCATTTCTTCTTCGGGTATTTCCACTTCCAAGACAATGGGATGTTTTAAGAGTTGGCACAAATGGTTCAGTACACTCTTTCCATATCCGCCGTTACGCTGTGTGGGGTCAATGGCAAAATGCTCTATATAGTAAAAATGTCCGAAATCCCAGTAAGTGATGAGACCTACCGGGGTGTTGTTATGGAAGATGATATTGTTATAGAAGTGCGTTTTGGTATCTGTATACTTGCGCAATTCCTCCAGTTCCCGGTACTCCTCTGAAGGGAACGATTGAGTCATTAATTTCTCCATGTAGCTGTACAAGTCTGTGTCAGCTGTTGTAATACGTTGAAGTCTGATCATAAGTTCTTTTAGTTTAGTTTGTTTTTATTCAGTATAAAATTCAATGACGCGGCAGATGGCCCGTTGGCAGACCGGGCAGAAAGTAGGGTATTCATTGGTGCGCATGCGGCAATTGTCTGCCGGACGGTAGATGCCTTTGGCAGAATAGCCAGCTCCTTCATATACGCCTACGGGATATGTTCCACTTTCAGAAGAGGGAGTAGGAACGGGAGTTCCTTGAGCAAGCATATCTTTCCATTTGGAAGTGAAATCGATTCTTGTGCTGATGTTCTGTTCCCAGGGTTCCACATCTAGTGGATAGGTATCTGTCATCACGTCATTGTCGTAGAAGTATTCATCGGCCAGTCCGCCAAAGCTATGCCCGAACTCATGTACCACAACGGGGCGGAACATGGGATGGTGGGCGGTAGTAAGGGTATAGGAATTATAGATTCCACCGCCTCCGTATTCTTCCGTATTGGCAAGGATGATGATGTGTTCATACGGTATTCCCGCCAGCGCATCGTGTATGGATTTGACACGGGAGGTTGTCAGATACCGGTCTGAATAGAATGTGCTGAAATGAGAGCTGAATGCTGTCCGTTTCCATTCTCCGAGGCGTGGTACGCTTACTCCGCTGTCTTCGGAGGGGCTGGCCACTGCTACAATGTTGAAGTGCTTTTTCATGGACCGGAAGGGTTCGTGGGCAAACAGACTTTCGCAGGCAATGGCTGCGTCTTCGTAGAATACCGGCATCTCTTCGGGAGTATATCCTTCTGCAAGGATGGCTACGTCGATGCATTTGGCCGTATTGCCGCTTTGCAGCAGATATTTATGTGGTGTGATGTGGGCAGTACCTTTCTGATGTATCAGGATGTCGTCGGGACTGACCGTATGTTTCATGCTTGCCCGTACATTTCTACGCGGGTCGAGAAGTGTTATTTCTATTTCTGCAGGACGGAGGGGATAGGGAAGGAGAAAGGTGTTTTCGAATCCTTTGGTCACCGCTTTGGCTTCATCCGTTTCCAGCCACTCCTGGAAGAGCGAAGAAAAGGATGTTTTGTAGATTACGCTGCCATTGGCTGCATCTCGCATAATGATTTGTCCGTTTCCTTGCAGGGGCAACTCAGATAAATGATGCTTCCTTCCTGCCCAAGAGGGGAGACAAGACAATCCGTCCAGGCATATCTCTTGTTTGGCTGCATTTCCGGTAAAGATATAGTCGACACGCAGGGTTTTATCTGCAAAATAATCTGCAAAACTTTGGGCATGCAAGGATATTGCTGCCATCAGGCATAATAGGAATAAGGAATACTTTTTCATAACGGTTCATTATTATTGCTACTACAAAGATAATATCTTTAAAGCTCATCTGCAATTTTCCGGTCGTGCGAGATGGAATTTTGCATATGCACTTTGAAATGCCTGATATGCGGTATTATTCTTTTTTTTGTAAGAAAAGTTATAAACCGTATTTTTATTGGCGAAAAAATAGCTAACTTTGCATGTTGCCGTATAGATATGCGGGGAGATATAGTAATTTATTAATCATTAGAATTTGAAATGGGACATCATCAGTTGGATACTTTAGACGAACAGATTTTAAAACTTATAGCCGATAATGCACGCATTCCTTTCCTTGAAGTGGCCAGAGCTTGTAATGTATCGGGAGCAGCCATTCATCAGCGCATTCAAAAGCTGACAAACTTAGGTATATTGAAAGGTTCTGAATATGTGATTGATCCGGAGAAGATAGGATATGAAACATGCGCCTATATCGGTATCTATCTAAAGGATCCTGCTTCTTTTGATGCTGTAACGAGAGCATTGGAAGCTATTCCCGAGATTGTGGAATGCCATTTTACAACGGGCAAGTATGATATGTTCATAAAGCTTTATGCCCGCAACAACCATCATTTGCTGAGCATCATACATGATAAGTTGCAGCCGCTGGGACTGGCGCGTACGGAAACCTTGATTTCTTTCCACGAAGCCATCAAGCGGCAGATGCCTATAACGGTAGAAGAAGAGGAAGATTAATTCTACCGGCGGATATAATCGACGAATGCATAAGGGCAGGGATGCTTCTCATCTGCGGGATGGGACTCCCTGCTTTTTTCTTGCCATACAGTCGGAGCGACTTCGGGAAAGTAGGCATCCACCTGAGGGGCTTCTGCATCCACCTCGGTCAGGCAGAGGGCACCTGCAAAGGGGAGTGCCTGGCGATAAACGCTTGCACCGCCGATGATGTAGACGTGTTCGTCGGGCTGGCAACTGTTCAGTGCTTCTTCCAGTGAGGAAAAAACTTCTGCATCGGGACAAATCAAATCTTTTTGAGTGGACAGAACAACGTTGCGGCGGTTGGGAAGCGCGCCTTTGGGGAGAGATTCAAAGGTCTTTCGGCCCATGATGATGGTATTTCCCGTGGTGAGGGCTTTGAAACGCTTCAAATCATTGGGAAGCCAGAATAACAACCGGTTCTGATAACCGATACCTCTTTTTCTATCTACTGCGGCGATAATACTAATCATATGTGTGTAAAATTCTTTTCTCTTTCTATCTTTTTATTGTAGGATTTATACTGACACTTTCCCTGCAATATGCGGATGCGGGTTATAGTTGACCAACTCAAAATCCTCGAACTTGAAATCGAAGATGTTTTTCACATCCGGATTGATTCTCATCTGCGGCAAATCCCGCGGTTCACGAGATAGTTGGAGCTTTACCTGCTCCAGATGGTTCAGATAGATGTGGGCGTCTCCTAAGGTATGGATGAAATCTCCGGCTTTCAGTCCGGTGACTTGCGCCATCATCTGCAGGAGCAGGGCATAGGAAGCAATGTTGAAGGGCACTCCTAAAAAAATGTCCGCACTACGCTGGTACAGTTGCAGGCTCAGCCGTCCGTTGGCGACATAGAACTGGAAGAAAGCGTGGCAGGGAGGGAGGTTCATGTTGTCCAAATCGCCTACATTCCATGCGCTGACTATAATCCGGCGTGAGTCGGGATTGTGCTTGATGGTTTCTACAGCTTCGCTGATTTGGTCGATGAATCCACCTTTATAGTTCGGCCAGGAGCGCCATTGATACCCGTAGATATGTCCCAGGTCACCGTTTTCGTCCGCCCATTCGTTCCAGATGCGTACACCGTTGTCCTGAAGATATTTCACATTGGTGTCTCCTTGGAGGAACCATAGCAGTTCGTATATGATTGATTTCAGATGCAGCTTCTTGGTAGTAAGGCAGGGGAAGCCTTCATCCATGTTGAAACGCATCTGGTGGCCGAATACGCTGATGGTGCCGGTACCCGTACGGTCGCTTTTCTCTACGCCTTCGGTCAGTACGCGGTTCAGCAGGTCTAAATATTGTTTCATGATGTAGCTCTGTTTTTATCCGAACGCAAAGGTAGGGGAATTAATTAATAATTAATAATTAATAATTAAAAATTAGAGGAAGGGGGTCATCAAGTTCCCCACCCAGCCTACGAATTTCTTCCATCCGGAACGCTTTTTCCAGACTTCGGGAGTGAGCAGTGTACTGTTTTGCACGTCCCGTTCGAACATGGCATTCAGCTCATTGGTGATCTTGGGGTCGAAGATGAAAGCGTTTGTCTCGTAGTCATAGCGCAGGCTGCGGCTGTTGAGATTGGCAGTACCCACCGTGCAGAAAGTGCTGTCTACCATCATTATCTTGGAATGGTGGAAGCCGCCGTTGAAGAGATATATCTTGGCTCCTTTCTTCATCAGCTTGTGTGCTATGTAGAATGAGGCATCCGGAGTAAAGGCTATGTCCGACACGGCAGGTATCATGATTTCCACTTCAGTACCTTTTTTCAGTGCGTTCTTGATTGCCTTGCGGATTGATTTGGTCGGAACGAAATAAGGATTCACGATTCGGATGCTCTTCTGTGCGGCTTGTATGGAAGCTGCATAGGCATGGCTGATGGAGCGTGGTGTTTCGCGTGGCGTGCGGTCCACGATGGCTATTTCTTCGGCAATACTGTCGGGCAGTTGCTGAGTATCCGGGAAGTAGGCAGGTCCACCTACGTGTTGTCCCGTTTCCCGGTTCCACATGGTCAGGAAGATGCCCTGCAGATAGCGCACGGCATCTCCTTCAAGATGTATGTGCATATCGTGCCATTTACCGATTTTAGGCAATCCGTTGATGTAGTAGTCGGCAATGTTCATGCCGCCGGTATAACCTATCTTTCCGTCAATCACTACTATTTTCCGATGGTCGCGGTGTATGGCATGATTCACCCAGGGAAAAGTGATAGGATCGAACTTAACGATTTCGATGCCTTGGGCGCGGATGGATTTCAGATGGCGTTCTTTCAATGGTTGGTTGTTGGACCAGTTGCCGAAGGCATCGAACATGGCGCGGACTTCAACTCCCTCCTTGACTTTCTCTGCCAGAAGGCTGAACAAGGCATTGGCTATGGAGTCGTTGCGGAAGTTGAAGTATTCCAAATGGATATGATGCCGGGCATGGCGGATATTCTCGAAGAGATCGACGAACTTGTCATGGCCGGTCATCAGCAATTTCACTTCATTGTTATAAGTGACGGGGGCGCCCATTTCCTTCAAGTAATTCATGACAATGGAATCGCTTGTTGCTTGCGCCCCGGCATTCCCAATAGAAAAAACGAATAATATGATGAATAGAATCTTTCTCAAAACTTTCTCCTCTTAGTTAGTTTTATGAGGGGACAAAGATACGATTTATCATTGAAAAACAACTATGCCATAGATGAAATCTTGCGGTAACCGAAATAGAGCAATACCACTCCGGCAATGATTAACGACTTGGGGTCAAGCTCCGAAGCTCCGCTCCGGATGGCAGTATCGAAGGTTTCGCGCAAGGTGTCCAGTATCAGCTGCACTCCGTCGAGGGAGACGAACAGTACGAGGGCCAGAGTAAAGCAGAATGCTGTCCATATCTGCGCCAAGTGGCGGCTACGGTCGGGCAGATGTCGCAGTACGCGGCGGCTGAACCCGTTATCGGCTATTTCCTGCCGGTGTTCGGCAAAGAATGAAGTCAGGAGTTTATCATCATTTTCCATCATAACCATTTTGTTTTAAGTAGGAAGCCATTTTGTCTTTCGCCCGCGAGAGGTGGCTTTTTACCGTTCCCGCCGGACATCCGGTGATACCTGCAATCTTTTCGATGCTTTGGTCTTCCATGTAGAAGAGCGTGATGCAGGTGCGTTCCATTTCCTTCAGTGTGGCCAGGGCACGGTAAATGTCCATGTGCTGTCCCACGTCCTGCTGCAGTGTGCTGCATTGAGCGTCCACTCGGTACGTATCCAAATCGTCCGTTTCTTTCCGGCTGCGAATATAATCATAAAAAACGTTATAGGCAATACGGTAGAGCCAGGTTGAGAAGCTGGACAGATTCTTGAACGAAGCGATGTTTGTATAGGCCTTGATAAACGTATCTTGTGCCAGGTCGTCACTCAACTCGCTGTCGCCGCAGGTCTGGTGCAGGAAGAACCGCCGCACGGGCGACTGGTACTTCTTTACCAACTGGTCGAAGGCCCTGGTGTTGTGAAACACCACGACCTGTGCGACTAACGATATGTCACCCATCTGACTCATTTTTCTTCGTTCTTCTTCTGTTGGCTGTAGAAAATCACCAATTGTCCGAAGCCGGTGAACATGACGAGTAAGCCGATACATCCGAGACCGAATTCTCCGGTAATGGCCCAAAGGAAGATGAACAGGCCGATGCCGACGAATATGTTGTTGATGCCTTTGCTGCGGATATCCGTTGCTGCGGCTTCTTTGAAGAAGTTTTCAGGCAGTTGCTGTCCGCTGGCCAGGGCCTGTTCCGCCAGGCGGTACTTGGCTTTCCGGTTTTTATAGCGGAAGAAGAATACTACGAATATGATGAGTAGCGGCAGTCCGAATACAAAGACGATGGCTGTTACGGCAATCACGGTCTCCGAGGTCTTGCTCCCGAGGTCGAACCCGTTCCAGTCCATACTGCTGTGGTGGGTTCTCCATTTTTCCGGAGCATCGCTACTGCCGGTACCGTTTTCATAAGTCATGATGCTGAGTGTGTCTGTTACGGTTTCTCCATTGATGACAGTGTCTCTCAATTCGATGACTCTTTTCTTGTTCCCCTGACCGTCGTTCTCTGTTACGGTTCTGTTTGCGCCTTGCACCAGTGTGCAGAACATCATGGCGAGCATTAATCCAAAAATGATACGTTTCATAATCTATGGTCTTTTAATTTGTTTCTTTGTTGGTTAGACGTGTCGTCACCTTTATAAAGTTGCAAAGAGAAGATATTTTTTTTAGAAAACCGGAAATAAGGCGATATTTTTCCGTGAAAATGTCTTATTGTCTTTTTTCCGGAATAACAAGAAGTAGGTATTTGCGACTGTAAATAGAGGTAAATATACAAACCGGGTTGTTTCTTATTGTAAATACTGTTATCTTTGCGCATCTGTTTTTATTGGGAAGTCTTGATGAAGTTGAGGAATATAATGAAGTGTTTCCTCCCTCTGCTGTTCATTGCCTATCTGGGAGGAATTACGCTGTTTACCCACTCGCATGTGGTGAATGGTGTTATCATTGTGCATTCCCATCCATTCAAGGGCCAGCATGAGCATACAGAGGTGCAGTTGGAAACCATTTTCTATCTAGCCTCTTTCGTCTCTTCTTCCCTTCCGTTGCTTCCGGTTGCCGCGACGGTTTTCCTTGTTTTGTTGTGTGTACTGAGCATTCTTACCACGGAATGCATCAAGTGTGTAAAGCTTCGTGGCGGTATTTGCCTGCGTGCTCCCCCTTCTTTTTTTCAAATCCGATAGATTAAGGCAATTCCGTTGTGGGATTGCGTCAACCTCATTGATTAACATATTATTTTAGAAGTACATGAAAAAATATATATTTTTTGTGGTGGGAGCAGTATGTCTGTTACTCTCATCAACCGTTTATGCCGAAGATTTGAAGAGTACCGATGCCAATATTGTCGGTCATGTAATAGAAAAAAGTACAAGGGAACATTTGCCTTATATGACAGTTTCGCTGAAAGGCACCACCATCGGGACCATGACCGATGCCACCGGTCACTATTTCCTAAAGAATCTGCCTGAAGGTGAGTTCACGTTGTCCGTCAGTGCCGTAGGTTATAAGTCGCAGGAGCGCAAAGTCGTTCTGAAACGTGGTAAGACCTTGGAAGAGAACTTTGAGTTGGAAGAAGACATGGTGGCACTGGACGGGGTGGTAGTCACAGCCAACCGCAATGAGACTGCCCGGCGCTTGGCACCCACTTTGGTCAAAGTGGTCACTCCTAAACTGTTTGAGCAGACAAACTCGCATACTTTGTCGCAAGGACTGGCCTTTCAGCCAGGTGTGCGGGTGGAGACCGATTGCCAGAATTGCGGTTATTCACAAGTGCGCATCAACGGGCTGGATGGGAAATATACCCAAATATTGATAGACTCACGTCCCATCTTTTCTCTCTGGCCGGTGTGTATGGGTTGGAACAGATTCCCGCCAACATGATAGAGCGTGTGGAAGTGGTGCGTGGAGGTGGTTCAGCCTTGTTCGGTTCTTCGGCCATTGCCGGGACGGTGAATATCATTACGAAGGAACCGATTCGCAATTCCGGTTCTTTCTCGCATACCATTTCCAATTTCGACGGTTCCGGCTCGTTCGACAACAACACGACCCTGAATCTTTCCTTGGTTTCTTCGGACAGTAAGATGGGGGCTTATGTGTACGGCCAGAGCAGGCATCGTTCGGCATGGGACTCCAACGGAGACGGTTTTTCCGAATTACCGAAGCTGAAGAACCAGACTGTCGGTCTGAATGCTTACTACCGGACAAGTGCCTATTCCAAGCTGAGCCTTGAATACCATCATATGGAGGAATTCCGCCGTGGTGGAAGTGGCTTCAGCCTTCCCCCTCATATAGCCGAGGATGCCGGATTGAACGGTACCGGGGCGCCCGGACTGGTGGAACAGCTGAAACATTCCATCAACACGGGTGGGCTCAAGTTCACGGCTTTCTCCAAAAACCAGAAACATACGTTCAGTACCTATGCTTCGGCTCAGCACATCGTGCGCAATAGTTATTACAGCGCTTATGGAATGACTACGGACTTTACCGGTGTGCTGGGTGCCCAGTATATTTATCATTTTGACAAGTGTCTGTTTATGCCTGCCGATTTGACCGGAGGCATTGAGTTCAATCACGACAATCTGCATGACAAGGCAACGGACGTACAGAAGTATCGTGATGCTGCTTTGGCCGAAGATCCTACGGCAACGGGTGACCGCTTGCAACAACTGATTGAGAAATATACCCCCGCCCCGTTGAACCAAGTGGTGAATATAGCAAGCGTCTATGCCCAGAATGAGTGGAAGAACGAACAGTGGAGTTTCCTGATTGGCGGGCGCGTAGATAAAAACAGCATCATGGACAAGGCTGTTTTCAGTCCCCGTGCCAATATCCGTTACAATCCTACTCAGGATGTGAATATCCGTTTCAGTTATGCTGAGGGATTCCGTGCTCCACAAGCGTTTGATGAAGATCTGCATATCAGTAATGTGGGTGGAGAGTTGGTTTCCATTGTCCGCGCCAAAGGATTGAAGGAAGAGCGTTCGCGCAGCTTCAATGCTTCGGTAGATTGGTACCACTATTTCGGAGATTTCCAGGCAAACCTACTGGTGGAAGGCTTCTACACGAAACTTTCCGACCCGTTTGTCCTGACGCCTCCGGTGAAAGACCCGGATGGTAGCGCTTATCTGATACAGACCCGTATCAATGGTTCGGGAGCTAAAGTGTATGGCGGCACATTGGAAGGAAAGGTTGCCTATAAGGATAAGGTTCAGTTGCAGGCAGGGCTGACGCTTCAACGAAGTATCTATGACTCTCCCGAAGAATGGAGTGCGGATGAGGAGCACTTGTCGGAGAAAGAACGTTACAGCGACAAGATACTGCGTACTCCCGACGTCTACGGCTACTTTACAGCTACCTATATGCCGGTTAAAGCCTTCTCAATAGCTTTGAACGGCAATTATACCGGGCGGATGTACGTTCCCCATTTGCTTTCGGAGGTGAACGGTGAGGCGGATGTATTGGTAAAGAGTCCGGACTTCTTTGAGCTTGGAACAAAGATAGCTTACGACTTTGATTTTCAAGGGTTCTGTTTGCAGCTCAATGCCGGTGTACAGAATATATTCAATTCTTATCAGAAAGATTTTGATAAAGGAGCGAGCCGCGATTCCGGTTATATCTACGGACCGGGTGCACCGCGTTCCTATTTTGCAGGGGTGAAACTCAGTTTTTAAAAAGAGTATTGAACCGTGCTTTTTGTTTAGCCCCGTAGATTGGTGAAACGTATTTTGCACTATCTTTGCTGCCATAAAACAGTTCAAAGCATGAAGCTACCCTCATCTTTCACCGATTATACACGCGCCCTCTTGGGTGTGGAAGAATATGAAAAGCTGGCTGCCGCCCTGGAAGGGGAGCAGCCGGTCAGTATCCGAC
>NZ_JBCNZM010000037.1:31942-35365 GCF_040227615.1 Bacteroides sp. RTP31139st1_H2_RTP31139_211217
TATACGACTGAATGAAGATAAATTACCGGAATCTTCATTCAGTCTTTTTCGTTCCTCTTTTAGGCATGTCCCTTGGTCTACTGCCGGATACTATCTGGACAAGCGGCTGACATTCACTTTTGACCCGCTGTTTCATGCAGGCTGCTACTATGTGCAGGAGGCTTCGTCTATGTTTGTGGAGCAGGCTTTGAGGCGGTATGTGGGCGAAGGACCGGTGGTGATGCTTGACCTCTGTGCGGCTCCCGGCGGGAAATCCACGCATGCCCGTAGCGTGTTGCCCGCAGGCAGTCTGCTGGTGGCCAATGAGGTAATCCGCAACCGCTCGCAGGTATTGGCGGAGAATCTTACGAAGTGGGGGCATTCCGGTGTGGTGGTCACTAATAATGACCCGGCAGATTTTTCTTCCTTGACGGACTTCTTCGACGTCATATTGACGGATGTCCCCTGCTCTGGCGAGGGGATGTTCCGTAAAGACCCCGTTGCGGTAAGTGAGTGGAGTGGGGAGAATGTGGAAATCTGCTGGCAGCGCCAGCGTCGCATCGTTACGGATATCTGGCCTTGCTTGAAGTCCGGAGGCATTCTCATCTACAGTACTTGTACCTATAATACAAAGGAAAACGAAGAGAACATCCGTTGGATACGGGATGAATTCGGGGCGGAGGTATTGCCGTTGGAAATTTCTACTGACTGGAATATTACGGGTAATCTATTGTCGGGAGAGGACTTTCCCGCCTATCGTTTCCTGCCCCATCGGACGAAGGGGGAAGGATTCTTTTTGGCAGTTCTCCGCAAACCGGGCGTGAGCGATGGGAATACCTGGGCCGGGCAGGTGAAATCCTGGGAAAAAGGAAGAAAACCTCAAGGAAAAGGAGCGAAAACTCCGGGTGTTTCCAAAGAACAGCTTTCGGCACTGCATGAGTGGTTTGCGGTTCCGGATAATTACGAATTTATCGTCAATGGCAACAACGTCAGCGCTTTCCCTAAAGCGTATCTCTCCGAACTGTCGGCTTTGCGTTCGTCACTCCGTATCGTGCAGGCTGGGGTAGATGTTGCCGAGTTGAAAGGAAAAGACTGGATGCCTGCTCATGGGCTCGCCATGAGTATAGCACTGAATCCGGATGCCTTTGCCCATGAAGAGATAGGCCGCGAGCAGGCCATCAGCTATCTGCGCAAGGAGGCTGTTGTCCTTTCGGAGACTGCTCCGCGCGGCATTGTCTTGCTCACCTACAAACAGATACCTCTAGGATTTGTCAAGAATATAGGTAACCGTGCCAATAATCTTTATCCCCAGGAATGGCGCATACGCAGCGGATATTTGCCGGAAGGGGTGCTGGAATTGGCAACAATAACCGGGTGAAATCAATCACGTTACTGCAAAGCTGCTGTATATATTTTGCAGTAGCACTGCAGAGCTGTTGCAGTGACACTGCAAATATATATGCAGCGCGACTGCAACACATATGCAGTGGTGCTGCAACACATATGCAGTGCGACTGCAAAAAATATGCAGAACTTTGCAGTATGATAATAGAGTAGGAATGTACTATTTTTTATTGTTTCTTCAATGCAGTATTTTGTTTGTTCAAGCATTTTCTATATATAGATAACTGTTTTAAAACTAATACTATTTGCTTATGCTTAAAAAAACGATTACTGCCTTAAGCCTACTTTGTATCCTTGCAGCCTGCCAGAGTGACGACAACTCTTCACCACAACCCAAGCCTCGCAAAGACATTGCCTTGACCCGTGCCGAGCAGGAGATGATGGATTTAGGAACGGATTTCGCTTTCCGTTTCTTTAATCAGGTTTGTAAAACTGAGGTGGAAAAGCCCAATCTGTTCATCTCTCCTTTGAGCGCTTCGCTCTGTCTGTCTATGATTGCCAATGGAGCGTTGGGAAACACACTATCTGAGATGACAGATGTCCTGGGCTTTTCGGGCTATTCGTTGGAAGAAATGAACAACTATAATAAGAAGCTGGTGGAGGCGTTGCTCGATTTGGACAATACCACACAGTTGGGAATTGCCAATTCCATCTGGATAAAGAAAGGGTTCGGTGTTCATGACGACTTTGTAAGCGTAAACAAAAAGATGTATGACGCGCAAGTGCAGGAGCTGGATTTTGCCTCTCCCAAGGCTCCGGACATTATAAACGGCTGGTGTGCCGGGAAAACGAATAATTGCATCCCCAAAGTCTTGAATGAGATTCCGGAGACGGCGCGTCTTTATCTGTTGAATGCGCTTTATTTCAAGGGGATTTGGAAGAATCAATTCAAAAAATCGGATACGGCAGAAGAGGCTTTTACGAATGCTGACGGAAGCAAATCGACTGTACACATGATGAATCTTCGTGACGAGAGATTCAACTATGCCGAGAATGAGTATTTCTCAATGGCAGAGTTGCCTTACGGCAATGAGGCTTTCAGTATGGTGGTGCTCTTGCCGGCAGAGGGAAAATCGTTGGATGAGTGCCTGCCGCAGCTGAATGACGAGCGCTGGGGGGAATGGAACAGTAGTTTATCAAGCTCTGCCTTGAACCTTAAGTTACCCCGGTTTGAAATGGAATATGATAAAGAACTCATTGACGATATGATGGCAATGGGAATGCAGGAGGCTTTTACTCCATCGGCCGATTTTTCCGGAATGGCGGATGAGGATTTGTTTATCAGTTTGCTGCAACAGTTCACTTATGTGAAAGTGAATGAAGAGGGGACGGAAGCTGCGGCTGTAACTGTCGGAGGAATGGACGTGGCCGCTCCCGGACCAAGTACGGTAATTCCGTTCTATGTGGACCGTCCTTTCATCTTTCTGATAAAGGAGAAGAGTACGGGAGTTATTCTGTTTATGGGTAAAGTCACAAAACTATAACTACAATATATTGAAATAGAAAGAGCTGTCTGTCAACCGCAGACAGCTCTTTCTATTTATAACCGGCTCTTGTATATCTGTGCCATTGCCTTCTGATACTGGTTTTCCAGTTGCAGGAGGTTTGTCTTGCTTTGATAGACAACCGATATTTCAACGAAGTATTCAATCATACTGATTTGTCCTCCCATAAGTGCTTGTTTCAGTAAAGAAAGGTCTTGCTGTTGATGGAAGGTGCGCTCGTATTCCTCCATGGAAGCGTGCAGGTTCTTGGCCTCTTCATAGAGTTGCCACAAGGCAGAGCTGGCTTGCAGTGCGGCGTTCTCCTTTTGGTAGTCAATGTTGAGCGCTTGTGTCTTGGCTATCTTGACCTTATTGCGGTTTTCGAAAAGCGGGAAAGAGAAGCCTACTACTACACCGTTTAGCGGATGCCCCGATTCGGTATTTCTACGGTAACCCAGTTCCAGTTTGGGCAGCCAGCCTTGCTTGCTTGCCGAAATCTGTTTCCGGGCGGCAGAACTTTCACCCTGCAAGGATTGCAGGGTGGGGTCTGAAGCCA
>NZ_JBCNZM010000037.1:35406-37578 GCF_040227615.1 Bacteroides sp. RTP31139st1_H2_RTP31139_211217
GCAGTTCGTCGGCCAGCGGGTGGAAGTCGGCCGGCAACGGCACTGCCGGGTATTCTGTCAATCCGAGTGTTTGGGCGTCGGGTGTGGTATCGGGTCTGGGACGTCCCGGTGTGAGCGGCTGGTTTCCGTTGAGGACAAGCAGCTCTTTCAGTTTATTGTTAAGTGCCGTCTGGTTCATGCGGGCTTCCGTGCGTACATTCAGCAACTCCAGATTAATCTTGTTGGTTTCCAGTGCATTGGCATCTCCCGTTTCCAAACGCCGGGTGTACATGGCCGACAGTTCCTCCGCATTCTTCAACCGTTCGTCGAGCAGGGCTTGCTGGCGTTGCAGCATGATGATGTCCAAGCATACTTCCTTCGCTTGCAACAATATCTGCTGGCGGAAGGCGGTGGCTTGTGCATCCAGTGCATTTGTCTTGAGTCGGTTCATCTTCCCTCGGGTGGCGTAAAGCGTGGGGAAGTCGAAGCTTTGCGAGATGACCATTTCGCCGACTGTCTCGTCACTGTTCTTGGAGTCCCAAAGGTGGGCGTATGACAGTGTAGGGTCGGGGAGGTTGTTGTTTGTCTTGTTCTCCAGTTTTTGTGAGGAAATGAGGTGGGAGTTAGCCTGCAATTCCTTGTTGTTGGCCTCTATCTGCTGGAGCACGGCATCAATGCCGGACGTTTGTGCGCTCATCCCCGCAAAAGCGAGGATGGCGGCGCTGAATATGAAAAATCTTTTATTCATTGTCTGACGTTTTAGGTTGTTGGTTATGGTGCATCATCAGGTAAACAATCGGAATGATGAAACCGTTCAGGAACGTGGATGTTAAAAGGCCGCCCAAGATAACCTTTGCCATCGGGCTTTGTATCTCGTTGCCCGGCAGGTCGCCACTGAGAGCCAGCGGGATAAGTGCCAGTGCACTGGATAGGGCGGTCATCAGGATTGGATTCAGACGGTCGAGCGAACCGCGGATAACGCTGTCGTAGACGCCATAGCCTTCTTCCTGCTGCAAGTGGTTGTAATGGCTGATGAGCAGCATTCCGTTTCGGGTGGCGATACCGAACAGTGAGATGAAACCGATGATGGCGGGGATACTCACTTCTCCCGTTGTGATGAGCAGGGCGAATACACCGCCTATCAATGCCAGCGGCAGATTGATAAGGATGATGGCACTCTCCTTCACACTGCGGAATTCATGGTAGAGGAGCAGGAATATCACCACGATGGACATGAACGAAGTAAGTGCCAGCGTGCGGCTTGCTGCCTGCTCGCTTTCGAATTGTCCGCCGTATTCGATGTGGTATCCTTCCGGCAGTTTGATTTGTGCGTCTACCTGGGCTTGTATATCATTGACTACACTTCGCAGGTCGCGGTCGGCCACGTTGGCGGAGATGACGATTTTACGCTTTACATTCTCGCGGCTGATGGTGTTCGGACCCATGGCCGAGCGGATTTCCGCTACATAGTTCAGTGGAATTTTCTGTCCGTCGCCCGTATCAATCATCAAGTTGCGTATTTTTTCCATTTCGTCGCGTAGGTTGTCTTTCACGCGTACGGTCAGGTCGAAGCTCTTTCCCTTTTCGTAAACTTGGGAAACGGCTTCACCGGCCAGGCAGACATTGACAAACTCCGAAAATTCGGGCAGTGAAATGCCGTATTTGGCAAGCATTTCCCGTTTGGGTGAAATGACAAGTTGCGGACGCTCAATCTGCTGTTCCACGTTCAGGTCGGCAATACCGGGAATACCCTGGATGGCACTCTTGATTTCATTGCCCAGAGTGAACATGCGGTTCAGATCGTCGCCGAACAGTTTGATGGCGATGTTCGCCTTTGTACCGGATAGCATGGCGTCTATACGGTGGCTGATAGGCTGGCCTATTTCCACGTTTGCCCCTACAATGGTACCCAGTTTTTCGCGGACTTCTGCCACGAGCTCGCTGCGTGAGCGGTCTTTCAACTCAAACGGTGCCTCGATCTCAGAGACGTTTACTCCCAGAGCGTGTTCGTCCAGCTCTGCACGTCCCGTTTTACGGGCCACGGTCTGTATTTCGGGGATGGAGAGCAGCAGCTCCTCGGCACGGTGCCCCATCTTGTCGCTTTCTTCCAGGGAGATACCCGGAAGCGAGGAGATATTGATGGTGAACGAACCTTCATTGAAAGGCGGCAGGAACGAGCGGCCCAGGGTGAAG
>NZ_JBCNZM010000038.1:0-23039 GCF_040227615.1 Bacteroides sp. RTP31139st1_H2_RTP31139_211217
CCTATTTCCTGTGTTTTTTTGTCAAATAAGGAAATAAGTTTCAAATTGAACGGGGTCTTATCTTTTTCCTGCAAAATAGGAGGTTGCGGACACATAATGCAACGGTGGTTACAACGCTCTGTAGCCATTAAAGCATTGTGATTGGAGAGTATTTCATACACGAATATAATTTCTCCTTGCTTATTGATAACAACCACATCTCCTTCTTGGAAAGTTCCGACATTCTCAACTACACAATACGGTTTCCCTTTACTTACAAACGATGTTGTTTCCGTAATGGTAGCCAAATATCCGATAGAGGGTTTACTTGCATCTTTGCATACCAATATATCGTTGGAACGACCAAACAAGTTATTCTTGCCAAAAGTTATACGTCCAACTATATCATCTTCGATGTTATATGAAGTTCCTTGAATCTGTTTCATCGTTCAATCAATTTAACCAAGACCAAAATATTCTGTTTATCTCAGGGTCGTGCTTCTGCAACAACTCAAACAAGTAGTGTATAATGGCTTTTGTTTTCTTACACATTTCGTTTGTTGGTCGGAAACCTACCATATCGCCTTGCTCTGACATATTACGTACCGGATCTGCACCGCAATAAGGTTGAAATACACATTCTGCACAGACAGGCAAGCATTCGTTACAAGCAGAAGCAATGATATGATGAAGTAATTCCCCATTAAACATTTCTTGATAGCTGTTTTCGTTTACATTGCCCAATCTAAAATAGTAGTTTTTGAAACGTGCCATCATACGAGCTTCATCAGAAACATACACATTTCCGTCATAGTCGTAGATTGCTCCAGCTATACCCACTCCAGCAGGTGACTGCAAATCCACAAAACCGGTAGCAAACGGCGTCAGCATTCGTTTCAACAACAATGCAGCAAAACCCTCTACAAAGAAAGTTCCCTGCTTATTTAATTCTATGATGTAATCCAGCCCATCTTTATAATTGGCGATAAACTCTTCAACCGGATAGGCTATCTTATCCTTGTATTTCTTGGCAAATCCATAAGGATTAAGAGAACGCAGGAATATGTTATTGAATCCCAATCTTATATATTCATCTATAATCTCCTTGAAACGTCCCAAACTATATTTGGAGGTGGTCATCAATGCAGAAACACACTCGTTATCTCCCCATATATTCCTTATCATAGCAAGATTCTTCTCAAAAATGGCATGATGGTCTAAATCCTTGTTTTGCAAAGGCCGGTTCATGTCGTGCAAATCTTTTGGACCATCAAGAGAAGTGGAAATCGTACATTTATGTTTCTTCAAGTACTTTACCATATCTTCGTTAAGTAGAGTAAGGTTCGTACAGATTACAAAATCCAATTCTCTTTTCTTGAATAAGTTTTGCCATTCGGCTTCTTCAATGATATATTTTACCATATCGAAGTCTGTTGATGGGTCTCCACCTTGAAACTCTATTTTGATACAAGGCGATGGAGATTGGAATATGGTTTTCACCACATTCTTTGCTGTTTTTTTAGACATGTCGGCAGAATGGTCATCCATATTTTTACGGGCAACCTGACAATAAATACAGCTTGAATTACAACGTAGTGTTGGCACAATCATGTGCAACGAAGTGAAATCACGCAAGATACTTTTCTTCGTTCTAAACTTAGTGGCAAGCATCTGCACCACATCTTCTACCTTGTCAGTTGTTGCTATTTGTTTGGAAGCAAGGTCATAGAACAATACGCTATGTTCGTCTAACTTGCCATTAACAAAAGTATGAAAATCATCATTTGACAAGAATACATATTCTCCTACTTCATTTGTTAGAAGATACTGATTATCATTGAATCGTTCAAAACGGAATGGTAGTAATTGATAAGCCATAATTCATCATTTTGTTACGGGTTTGAACGCTTCTTGAACTATCATATCACGAATATGGCCAAACTGAACATTTGTATTATAACGAATCTGTTGGTCTATCAATTCATTGCAAAACTGTTTCGGAATCACCTCAGTTACCTTGCTGTTATCTTTTGATTCAAAGATAACATTTACAAGTGTTTGATTACAAGTGTCCATCTGTTGATGAATATAGAATAAATGGGATAATTTATAGATAGCTGCTGTTATTACTTCTTTAGCATACAGGCTTGTATCTATTGAAACTTGAAACTTATCTTCTACAAGTTCCACAATGGGAATTTTAATATCTGCCATAGTCGTACATCTGTGTCTTTGGCAGTCCTCAAAGACCTTTATTTATGCACGAAGCGTGAACTGCAATGCAACTATGTCTTTAATGGAGGTCCTGAGAAAACCTTTACGAACAGATATAGTAATAGCAGCCCACGCTATAGCGTGAGAACCACTATGCTATCCTTGTTCGTAATTAGAAATTTCTCAGGTTTCCATTAACAAGATAAGCATAACGCTTCTTCTTTTTCCAATATGTCTTGGAAAGAGTCACCTCAATCCACTGCAAAAGTACAAAAAATCCGTGATGTAACATTCTACTATCACGGATTTTATTATGATTTACAAGTTAATACCCCGATTTTGTCTCCTTGCTTGTGGTTTCAGCTTCTCCATAAACTCTTCTTTCTTCCTTCTAAACCAGCTGACATGTGAAACTCCGTCAATGTGGAGGTTGAAATTCCCCTCCTTGTTCTCTTTAAGTGAACATATCGTTTTATCTACCCTAAAATGTTGGTTGAACTCGCGAGAATAGAGCTCGCCTTTGATGGAAACATCCTTGAACGTGCATAACTTTCTAATGAGGGCATCGCCAAAGTTCAGCGTATCACGCAGGAACTTGATGGTTGGCATCAGCTTCTCCACATACGGAAAGTAGCATTTGACAAAATCCACGAACTCGGACAACTTGCGGTGTCGCTGTTCGTAAGCATCCGTTATCTCCTGTATGTGCTTCGCCTGTTGCTGTTCCCTTTGTCGTGCTTCTTCTTCAAGTTCAAGGATGCGGTCTTGCAAGTCCTCGTTTCTGCGTTCCAGTGTCCTGACTTTGTTACTGCCGAAAAGAGAACCGACACTTTCTGCAATGTGAGTCGCTGCTGTGGTGGCTGCGCCTTTCAGTTTCTCGGTCTGCACCTCTTTCTTGGCTCGTCTGAGTTCCTGCTCCGCTTCGGTTTTCAGCTTCTGCAAATCCACGACTTCCGATTTCAAGCTGCCGGCAAGTTTCTGTATGTCCCGATAATACTGCTGCGTGGATTTGTGGCGAGCTTGCGAGCCGTCTCTGCCACGTTGCAGACCGTACTTTGCCATCGCGACGGCATAACTGTCTTGATAGGATTTCAGCTTCAAGCGCGTCATGATGTCATCGGCACACAAACGGACGGCATTGGCTGGTTTCTTGCGATAGCGTTTCTTTGCCTGTTCCTCACGTTTCTTGCGCTTGCGCTCTCCCTTGACAATCGGGACGAGGGTAACGTGTATGTGTGGCGTTTCCTCGTCCCTGTGCAGATGTGCAGCCACGATATTCTCCCTACCGAACAGGTCGGCAAAGTATTTCATATTGTCGCCACACCATTCATCAAGTCTGCCCTCCCTTTCGATACGCTTCATATCCTCGTGCGTTCCCGACACGTTGATACGGATAGCTCGAACTTGGTTGTTTCCGATTTTGCGTGTCAGTCCTGCTTCCTCCAATCTCTTTTGAATGGCTGCCGTGCGGTCTTTTATCCCATCGGGGTATGTGACGAGTTTTCGGTTAAGGTGTGTGCGTGTGGGGTCTGCGTTCTTCGGTATGATGAAACGCTCGATGTGAGCGGTCGTCCCGCTGTCAGAACCGTGCGCCTTTTCCATGTGTAATACTACGAATCCCATATATAATTCCTTTTTATTCTGCTTGTGAAACATCGTTTGATTATTGCTTATGTACGGCTGTTGCCGTTGGTCTTGGAGAGTCCAGAGAGGTGCAACCTCTTTGGCTTATTGGGGAATTTTCAGCGTTGCTTGCAATGCGGCTCGGACAAATTCCCTAATAAGCTACGGTATTTTCCATCGGTAAATACCTGTGCCGCAGCAAGCATCCCCTTACATCTTCAGCCCTTTCTTTTTTGGTGGCTGTATCATCCGCCTTGCGGATTGGAGTTGCTTCCTCTCCGTTATCGGTTTTTCCGATTGGAACACGGGCTTGCCACACAGGTAATCGTTCAGGTCTTTGTGTCCGTTGTAGTTGTCGGAGAAGTCCCGGATGCGACCGCTGAACTCTCTTGCCAATTCCAAGTAGGCATTTCTTCCTGCCTCGTCATTGTCAAGCAGGCAGTGGATGCGCTCGTACCTATGCAGCACGTCTATGGCTTTGGAAACATTGGCAACCGAATTGAGGATGACGTAATCCTGTCCGTCAAGGTTGGGCATAGTCGGGCAGTTCCTCATCCGCAACGTGAGGAATGACAGGTAGTCCATCATACCCTCAAACACAAGGCACTTCTCCTTCGGCTCTCCTTGCTGGCAGATATGGCTGATATCCTTCGGTGCGATGCAGCCCTTGAAGAAACGGTTGCGCACTTCATACCCTCCTGCCACATTCGGGAAGCCGATGGCGAAATAGGGCTTGCCGTTATGGATGAAGTGCAGTTCCTTACATTCCAATCTTGCCAAGTCGGTGTTTATGCCCCTTTCCTGCAAGTAACGGAGCAATGCAGGATGGGTAAGTTCTCCCACCTCTAACTGGTGGAAACTCGGTTCGGATGACTGCTGGCGAAAAGAGAAAGATACGGGACGGATGTGCGGTACTCGCTCCGCTATCTTATTGAGCAAGTAAGGCACATAGTCGGTTGCGTATAGTTCCTCTGCCAATGCGATGATGTTGCCGCCCTTGCCAAGTCCGAAATCGTACCACTTGTTAAGCTCGGTGTTTACCTTGAAAGAGGCATCCTTTTCTTCTCTCAACGGTGATTTGTACCAAAGGCTGTTGCCTTGTTGTTTGACGGGCGTATAGCCCAAACTTTGCAGATAGTCTGCAATGCGTATGTTCTTTACTTCCTGTATGTTCATAATTTTCCTATGGTTTGATGATGATTGTAAAACCGATGAATTGATGAATGTGTATGACAAACTATTGGATAACAATATTATACATCCTCATCATAGTTTCATCAAAGCACTTACCAAAAGAGAAAATCATCATTTGCCATATAGCGTATGGTCTGCCTGACCTGTTTCCTCTTTTCATCAGTAAGATGTTTTTGATGAATGTTTGATGAGAGTACAAACCTTTATATATCAGTGTAGTTATATCCTTATTCATCATTTTATCAAAATAATCAGAGTGTTGTCAACTGTTCTCTTGTTACGGTATAAAACCGTCCTATCCTCCGTATGGGAGAATAGCGGCACTCTCGGGTATAGTCCACTTGATAGGTGTTGTAAGTAAGCGTATTCGGTGCAGGAGTTAATTTCCAGCACTCCTGCAATACCTTACGGACTTGGTGCTTCTCCACCTTTACCTGTGAGTGTACCAGCAAAAGAAGAAGGTCGTTGTAGCAGAAAGAGAAAGTATCCGTACCAACACTATCCATGATGTCAAGGATAAGTTCTTGCATCTCTATCTCCAATCGGTTGCGGTTGCTGCGGATTATCTTCTGTAAGGCTTCTGTATGCAGCAAGGATGGGGCAAACCACATACGGCTTTCCTTTTCGGAGGATAGCTGTCTGTGTTGCAGGAAATGAAGAAAAGCGGGTATCTCCGCTTTCAGTTTTTGCAGAAAGTCGGTATCATCGGACTGCAAGCGTTCAATCTTGCGTACCCAATAGCGTGTTTCTCCTGCATCTATGATTACGGGCAGATACTCGTTGTTGGAGCATAGCACGAACTTGGCAAAGAACGCTATCTCGTCACGGTCTTTGCCTTTAGCTTCCACCTTATAGGATAGGGTTGTACTGAGGTTCTTCAACCTCTCGCTGTCCTCCCTGCGGTTGAGCAGCACCTCATCCACCACGATGAGGAGCTTTCCTGCCCAATCGGAATTGAACTGGCTGCGGAAATCCTCGTTGGTGTTGAACGTGACATTGTTCTGAAAAAGGGCTTTCAGAAAGTTGAGAAACGTACTCTTGCCTGTGTTGCGTTCTTCAGATACCAACAGCAGGATGGGCAACTTTTGGATGGGTTGCAGGTAGAGCAGTTGCAGATAGTCCATCCCCAACTCGTATTGCTCTCCGAAGATGTGCCGTATCAATGATTGGATGTGCGAGAAATCACCCTCCTTTGGTCGGTGGTCTATCGGTTCATAGAGGTTAAGGAACTTACCGACCACAGGGCGGTAGCCGATGTGTTCGGGTACGGTGCAGAAACCGTCATACTTGGGAACGCTGCCGATGTAGTCCTTGCCATAGTCTTGGCGCAGGGTCTCGTTGTTCCACGCGATGCGTTTCTTTACATACCCTCCGTTCAGTCTCGGCTGCTCCACAATCTTGTAGAGCGATGTTCCCACTCGGATGAACTCTTCTTTTGCCACGCTGCCATCTGATGGCGGCTTGTGGCTGTCTTGTTGTTTGTTAGCTGACATAATCAAATGGTTTTAAGTTTGAAAAATACCAGCCACAAAAGTATAATCATTTAATGAATAGGTTGTTACGCAAAATACAGCAGAATATAGAAAAAAGCCCCTCGGAACAAAAACTTTCAAAGGTTTGTCAATGGAGTCGGATTGGAAAGACGAAAAAACTCCCGAAAAGCGAATGGTCGGATGACGCTTTTCGGGAGAAAAAATCAGAGTATCTGTCGTATTGTTGTGCTGACGTACAGATTTAATGACTGCATTACGTCAGTCTCTCATCCCAATCTACGAGAGGTATTTGGGCTTGACTATTTCGGCATTGCCCAACGAAAAGAAGATGGTTTGTTTCTTTTTTCGCAAGTACAGCCTTTTCATGATGGCATTGCGCACCCGCTTTGCTCCGAATGTGCCGAAGTGGAAAGCGAGGGCAATTATCGTTTCAAGGTTGTAAAACTCCATGCTGCACTTGTCGGATAGGCGTATGGTACGCTTTATCTCGTACTCCCTCAATGCGCCACTTTTGCAAAGAGCCTTTATCCCTGCCCGAACGGTCGGGGCGGTGACACCGAACAAATCCAACAACTCGGATTCGTTCATCCATATATCGGTTGTGTCATTTGGCAAAATAACATTGCCGAACTCGTCTATTGTGATGGTACTTCTTTCCATAGCCCTATGCCATTGTTGTGTTTCCAAAAGATTGGTTCAGTTTGTCACCGAACATCGTAAGGTCGTGGTCTATCTTCTGCGTTGTTATCTTCGCATAGAGTTGGGTCGTAACGATGTTCGTATGTCCCAACACACGGCTGACACTTTCAATCGGCATACCCTTACTCAGTGCGAGGGTGGCGAACCCATGCCTTGCACAATGGAATGAGATGTCCTTTGTGATTCCGCACTCTTTTATCATCTTTTTCAACGGCTTGCATATAGACCAATAGTTCAGATTCGGGAAAACAGACTTGTTCGTTTGGAACTTTTCGTAACGCTTGATAATCTGCATAGGGATGTCAAGCAGTTTCACTTGGAACGGGACTTTGGTCTTGTGCCGCTTGGATAATATCCACTTCTCACCGTTCACCTCCACTATATCATCAGTGGTAAGTTCCTTGACATCCACGAATGACAGTGCGGTAAAGCTGGCAAAAACAAAGATGTCACGGATGTAGGAAAGTTTGGCATCCGCAAATTCGTGTGTCATCAGTGTTTTCAGTTCTTCTTCCGTCAGATACTCACGTTCCTTTATGTTGGGACTTATATGGAACTGCGCAAATGGATTTCTCGGTATCAGTCCGTTGAAGTGTGCACGCATTACAACCCCTTTCAGCCACATGCAGTTAGTCCAGATGCTGCCGTTCTGCAATCCTCTGTCGGTGGAAAGGAATACGGCAAACTCCTTGATGAAGTCGGGAGTAAGTTCAAGCATAGACAGGTCGCTTCGCTTGTAGTTCGCCCTGATGAATGCCGCTACATGGTTTCTTGCACGAACCCTTGCCATGTAAGTCCCTTTTACACGGTCAGTACCTACACGCTTTTGAAACGTGGCGTTGTCCTTGTCAAATGCTCCGAGCAATGTTTCATACTCGCTGCCGATTCCTTGATAGGCATTGCGCACCATTTCTGCCGTAACATACGCCTCTCTGTCTGAAATGCGCTGGTAGTGCTTGATGATTTGCGCCTTTATGTTGTCTAAAGCGTGGTTGATGTCCCTCGCCTCAATGCTCTTGCCTTTGGCTCGGTTACCCTTCGCATCCCAAAGCGTTTTCGGGATGGTCTGCTTGCAACTGAACTGCGCCACAGAACCGTTGATTGTCACTCGCCCCATGATGGGGACAATACCGTTTTTCTCCTTGCTGCCGTTCACGTAGAACAGCACTTTGAATGTACTTCTTGCCATACTCGTTTTTTGTTTGCAAAGTTAAATATCAACGAGTTAAACCTTGCTACGCAAAACGGTGACAAACGGTGAAATAGCGTCCTACATGTGTTAAATCTTACATCTTCTTGGGTAATGATTTGCAAACCGTTCTCCTGCTATATTCTGCTATTTCTTGCATTTTCCGCTTTTTCGGTTTGTCCTCATCTGACACCGTAACGACATTGGTACAAAGTCATTTAGCGTCATTTCTCCAATTTCCCGAGGTTATTCCAGAGATTTTCTTTAAGTTTGTAACCATAGGGAAGACCGGTGCCGGGATTGAGCGTATCAAACGCCTCTTTGTCAAATATCCATGCCTTTCCGTCCTTTACCAATTTGTCCAATGTCCCGGCGGTAATGCTTGTATCCTTATACTTGTTTTCCGCATCCGTCCATACCTGAATCCGGGTGATGTCGTCCTCCTTTTCAAACCACTCATCGTCGTATTCGGAATAATACCAGTTCTTCCGCTTGAATTCCTTCTCCGCTTTTTCCATGCACTTGCCACAACAGTACTTCTCGCCGGTCAGGTGCGATTGCAGGGCATCCCTGTGCAATATCCATTCCTGGCATTCATCACAAGTTGTACAGTCATCATCATGGTGGTATTCGTATATTGATTTTATCCATACAAAATCGTTCAGGTTTTCCGTATCCACATGGATTTGCGCACCGTTCCTGTAGCACAGCCGGGTTTCTTCACAATAATATCCATGATAGTCATCCCATTCATCCCCGTCCTCATCCCCATTGAGGTTGATGTCTGTGGTGTCAAGGTCGTGAGAATATTCTTCCGGTTCATAATTATAGGCTTTTTTCTTACTATGATTATACCATTTGAAGGAATCCTGGTAAGAGAGCGTGTCGCGTATATCCAATCGGCAGTCGATTTCAAACTTCTTATTTTTAAGGGAGTTTCCGGAAATGTCCACAAAAGCATCCGCATCACTGCATGATGCGCCGATAACTTTATATCCGTCTATGTATTCTCCATGAATCAGCTTGTCAATCAGCAGCCTTTTCAGCGTGTCGTCCTTATTGGAGGCGTATTGCCTTTCCAACAACCTCCATTTTTTACCGTGTTGGTCTGTCACGTCTGTAAACAGGATTGCCCTTGCTACGATATAATCATGTTCGTCTGTGATATAGGCGGCCTTGGCATTCACTGAATAGGCATAAAACTCATCCCTGTTCCTGCCCGTCATACAGGAACCGAAATCACCCTTGCATTTCCAATAGTCATATATCTTGTCAAACCGGTTGTCCACATGCAGTTTCAGACCGGAACCATGCCCGTAGGCATAGGTGTACCATTGCCGGGTGAAGACATCTCCGGAAAGCCAGTTCAGGATTCCCGAGGAAAGCAGCTTCCCAATCTCCGTTTCAAGGATAAGCGTCCTCATGAATTTTCCGGATTTCATTTTGAAGGTCCGGTTCCGTTCGACATTGATATAACAGACTGAAGACTTGTCCATATCTTCGCAAATCCCTTTGGATTCATTTGTCCTGTACAATCCGGAGTGATAGGTTTCCCCTATCAGTTCCACCTTGTTTGTAAGCTTCCCGTCGTTCCTTCCGGACTCTTTGACAGCCTCGGTAACTTTTTTCTGCAAGTCTGCCATATCGGATATGTGCAACAGGCTGTAATCGTTGTGTGTCAAACAATACCGGAGCAACAGGGGATTCTTTAAATGTCCGAGCAATATTTTGTTCTTTCTGGATATCACTCCGTTTTCCCTTGTTGTAAGTCCGAACCGTTTTTTGAAATCTTCGTAGTTTTTAATTTGGTAGTATAACATATTTTCCAGTTTTGATATTGTCCATGAATAAAAAAGAGATATCCCTCCCGGGACATCTCTTTGGGGTGTTTCAAACCGTATATTCCCTCACGTTGGAGTAAGGGTCTGTATTTCCTGTTCAGGCAGACATATACATCCGGATTGTTTTTTCATCCAGCCTAAGCAGTTTCTTTTCGGGCAGGAAACAGTCTATTTCTTCCATCAACTCAAATCCTTCCGGTGAGTTCGGGTGGTTCCGTATGGCATACTCCAGTTCGTCAGAGGCAATTTTCATTCCGTCGGTTTCGATGAACGGGTACTTTATTCCGAAAAAGTGGAGATATTCAATCCGGTTGTTGTCCGTCACTTCCGTTTTGTAATTTTTCATTTCTTTCGTTTGAACCATAATCTTTCTTTTTTGATTAAACATGACCGACTTGGCAAAAGCCAGTATTTCTATTTCTTATATGCCCCGGTTTGCTTTTTGCCGTGATTGCGCAAGGCTTGGAAGGAAAAAATACCGGAGCGAAGCGAGGATGATTTTTTCCTTCCAACCAGTCCGGAGGACCGCCTTGCCCAATCGAAGGCAAAAGGCGACCTTTGCAGGTAAGAATTGAAATACGATATGAATGGTCTTGTAAGAAATTGTACGGCAGTGATGTACGACGGCATTCGTGGACTATCCATGTACATGCCGCATTGTACGGCAGACATGGTAGGGAAATCCGACAGTCTGTCCGGGCATAAGTGTCATGTGCGGTCTTCCATGGAAAAGAAAAACCGTCCGGTAGACAGACGTGGTGCCGGATTCAGTCGAACGCTTCCATCCGGTTACTTTCCAGCAATGCCAGGACATCTTTCTCCTTGTACAATAATTTGCCTCCTATCTTGTAATAGGGTATTTTTCCGTTCAGGCGGTAGTCCGCCAGTGTCCTTCGTGTCAGTTTCAGCTTACCGGCAAGCTCGCTGTCTGTCATGTAACGGTCGCCGTTCAGTAGCGGACGGAACTTTTCCGCCTGTATGTCCAGAAGGTGGGACAATGTGTCAATGGTCCGGAAAAACTGCCTGATTTCCGGACTTTCCTTGGTCAATAGTGATTGTGCCATTGTATCTTTCCAATTAAAGGATTACCTGACGAATCGTATTTTCCATAAAGCGGATGATGTCCTGACGCCTGTAATATACTTTGCGGTCTATATGGCTGTAAGGGAGCGCCCTGCGTCTCCGGAGCTGTAACAGTTTTCCGGGAGAGACTCCCATCAGCATACATGCTTCCTGGTTGTCTATCCAGTCATCCATACTCCGGGAATTTTCCCCGCATATTTCCCGCACTTTTTTTGCAAGGGCTTCCAAGGCCCTGTTCATTTCCAAGAATGTCTGCGCTTCAATGGTTACGATTTCCATACGTTTCTCTTTTTTGTCCGGTACGAAAATAGGGATGGAATCCCTTTCCTCCAAAAAGGTGTCTGTAAATGTCATCAGACGGCATCAGATGGCAAGGGGAGCGAAAATGTGAAATATTTAAATGCCCCCGAGAAAGTAGCAAGCAGGAATTGAACAGGATTTTAGTCCCTGTTTAAATTTTCTTCAAAAGGGAATGACTTGCAGGTCTTTTCCGATAAAAACAACTATATTTATCCGCCATCAGGATTTTAACCTTTGAAACGTTTATATTATGGAATTAATTGTGAATTTGTCGGTGATATCGGTTTTTATCGGGCTTTGGATGTATGCCCGGTATTGGAGAAGAATGTGCGGGAAGGCGTTCTGCCAATATGCGGCTGCCTGCTGCGGGAGAGAGGAAAGAGAAAAGCTGATGCGGTATGCCATAATAGCGGGAAACCGTCATGCCCCCTTGTTGTATGCGTTGACTTATCCCGAACGGTTTGACAAGGCCCGGCCGTTACGCTTGTTTGAATTCAGGGGAATCCGCTGTGTGTTTGCCGGATATTATTTCCCTCAACGTTATGAAAACTGGCTTTGTGACGACCAGTCCGAATTTGTCCAGAAGGTGTATGATTTCAAGGAAGGGAGAGACCCATGCCGGAATTGTTTCTCGCAGGCGTTCCGGGTTCTTTCCGTTACCGGAGATGTGACCGCCATGTTTATGCCATGCAGCACTTCCCGGCGCTACCATCGACGTTTTTCCGGTATAGCCGCTTTTCTGGAGTCCGGGGGCTATGCCCGGTCAGGGCTGGATCTGATATGTATCACGGAAGACAGGGAGAGCAAACACACTTCCGAAAGGCGTTCCGGAGTGGATACGGCCAATTACATGATGGCGATGGGGCTGCGGGGAAAACGGGTCGTAATTGTGGATGACCTGCTGACCAGCGGTGACAGCCTGCTGGAGTATGCCCATAACCTGGAAAGGGTCGGCGCCATAGTGACAGGCGCTGTCTTTCTGGCCCGTACGTTCCGGATGCCCCCGCCGGCAACAGTCAGACGGGTTGTCTGGAAACATCATTTATCGGCGTTGCTGACAGGAAAGTAAGACGGCGGGCATGACTGTACGCGATTTGTAAAGTTTACAATACCCCCTTTACAACTTTACACTTTGTCTTTTACAATAATACGCGGAATAAAATTTGTATTCTTTTCTAATTATTTTATAATCAGGATATTCGTTTGATGCTTTTTGTGAAGTGCCGGCTGACGGCACGTTTTTTTCACTATGAATGGCATATACTCTTATCAGTGCGCACAAGAAAGGGTATTCCAGTAATAACCTTTAAAATACAGGAGAGACATGCCATGATGTATATAGACAATGAAGTGCTTGAGAAAATGATTATGACCATAGTGGAAGGGTTTGACCGGATGGAAAAGAAACTGGACAGTATGATGCGTGTGAAGGACTGCATGGATGGTGACAAGCTGCTGGACAACTATGACCTGGCCAGACTGCTCGGGGTGTCGTTGCGGACAGTGGCCCGTTACCGGGAGAAAGGGCTGATCCGGTATTATCAGACGGATGAGAACGGGAAGAACTTTTATCGCAGTTCGGATGTGCAGGAGTTCCTGCAACAGCGCGGGAAGAAAAAATAGAGAATGTTTTATTTCACAATGAGGAAGTTATGTTAACTTTGCACCTGAAATACATGTTATGAAGACAGATATGAAATATGCGGTGGCGGTCCTGGTGGACGGTGACAACGCATCCTTCGAGAATTTGGAGGATGTGATGGGGTTTGTCTCCCGCCACGGAAATGCCATTATCAGACGGATATACGGTGACTGGACGCGGAAACCGCTTTCCGGCTGGAAGGATGCCGCCGGAGAACACGGTTTCCGGCTGGTACAGGCCTCTTCCTTTGCCTCCGGGAAAAACACCACGGACATCGCCCTGGTCATAGACGCGATGGATATTCTGCGTGACGGACTGGCCGACTGTTTCTGTCTGGTTGCCAGTGACGGTGATTATACCCTGCTTGCCCAGCGGATACGGGAAGCCGGCCTGCCGGTATTGGGATACGGTGAAGGCAAGACCCCGGCACCGCTGGTACGCGCCTGTACTGAATTTCTGTATGCGGACTGCATGGAAGGGAAGCCGGTGGAGAATACGCCCGGATACTTTCTCCGGCGGGATATGGAATATTTTGACAGGGCTTTCGAGGAGGCCGCCGACGGTAAGACGGAAGTCCCTCTCTCGCTGATCGGAACCGCCCTGAAAAGGATGATGCCCAAGTTCAAGATAAAAAGATACGGTTGCAAGACTTTGGGAAAACTGTATGAGAAACTGGACCGTTATGAGCTGGTCCGGACGGAAAAAGGAGTGGCGGGAGCCGTACGGTTGAAACGCTGAATGTTTTTTATAAAGGGTGACCGAAACTCCGGTTTAGCCCGGATGAGCTTTTGATTTGAAACTTGAACGTCCCTAAAGGTAAAAAGAAGAGCCGTATCATTGCTCAAAACGGAGCTTGATACGGCTCTTTTCTGGTCTTGCAGTTACAATCAGTAGCTTTGCAGAGAGTCATTGGGGGGTAACATCCTCCGGATTTTTCAATTCGGGCATAATGACACTCTCTTTTCCGTTTATACCGGGATGGGATTCACCCGTAGCGTGTCAAGGTTGAGATAGGCTCCCCGGTAAAAGGTTCTTCCTTCCCTGAACATGCGCCAGAGGATGTCGCAGCCGGTTTGTGCCAGCATGGAGTTGATGAAGAGGTCCTGCTTCTGCAATGCTTCCGCCAGCGAACAGCTCGGTCCGGAATCCTTCTCCTCAATGGTGGAATAACTTGTCTCCTCGGTAATCACATTCATTCTGGGTATGGTGTGGTACTCGGTGGAGGCGGGCTGATGTATCTTGTTCCGGATATTGCCTATCAGAACCTGCCCGGTTGTCTGGGCATTGCCGAAATCCATCCAGTAAATCGGTGTCTTTTCGTCATTGTGCGTATTCTTCCTGTGGTGCTTCAGGAGTCTCCACAAGTCAAGCCGGGAACGGATGTTGTCCGTGCAGGTAATGATTATATTTGCCAGTCCGGGACTGTCACCGTCGTGTTTCCGCCTTGACGGGAAACTCTTTCCTTTCGCTTCCCAGGTGTAGCCGAAGAACCGGTTGATACGGGTGACAAGCGCCACAGCCTTGTTCAGCCCGGTTTCCGCCTCGCTGAACAGCTGTCGTCCGATGTTCGCTTCGGTAACGGTATCGGGGTCGAAGACCGTGACATGCAGTCCCGGATGGCCGAGCGCCTGCAATGCCATGCCCATACGTGCCAGGCAGGTGACTACCTGGGAGCCTGTGCCTCCTGCCCCGATTACGAAAACGGTTACCGGATGATAGGGATTGAGGAGGTATTGGTCTGTGTAATGTATTTTTCTCATGACAGTATATCTTTTAGCTGTTTGTTTGCCGGTTTGAGCTCGTCATTGTTGAACGGCCGCTCCCGTGCCTGCTCCGTTACCGAGACCAGATTGCCGCGTGTCGGATTTTCACTTCCTCCCAGGTGCGAGAATTCGCTGAGCCAGAAGCGTTTCTCCCAATATTCCTGAAGCGCGTGGAAGTCCATATTTTCCGGTTTTACCAATGTGGAGCTGCCCAGGCACACACTTCCGCGCGTCACATTGAAGAAAGGCGCCAGATAAAGCGGCGTGTCCTCTTCCGGTGTCCGCCCCTTGTAGGCGAATATGGTCATTCTCTCGTTTTCAATGATGTAGACAACTCCCGGCAGATGGAATATGCCATCCTTGATGTTCAGGCTGTCCTTGAAGAACATCCGCCGTTTTCCCGGCGGGTTGTACCATATATATTTCTCATGCCCTTTCCGGGTGTCGCACCATAACATGTTGGAAGGCAGCCTGCCGTGGGGTACATTCTGCCTTTCGTCCGAATAGGATTCCACCAGGGCGTTCATGAACTCATATGTGACCGGAATGCCCGCTTCCATTCTGCCCGCCTTGTTGATGGGACGAAGCTCAAGGTAATTCTTTCCGGTTGCATAAGCGCTTTCCCTGTATTCATAGGCAATGAGCGCCGCTTTGGGCACCATTATCTCCTGCATCTTCTTGGTCAGTTCATTCATCTCTATCTGATTTTTGATTTGAAATTTTGATTGGGGGAATTAAAAGGAGCCGGCTATATGCTGCATGAACCTCTGCATCCACTTAGAGAGCCTTTCCGGGTAATCGTCCATGCGGAACAGCCTGTCCGTTTCCGGTGTCAGGTACATGTATGTGACCGGGGTGATGGTATAGGTTTCACGGCAGTCCGAATTGAAATAAGACTCCATGTTTTCTGCCAGCATATCATTGTTGGAGTATGCCAGCATGATTTGGGTGTCAAGTCCTATCGGTGGAAAATCCGGTTCTTTCTCATACGCCCAGTCGTAATAGTACTGTATGAGACACGGGCTGTCCGGTGTTATCAGTTCCAGCCCCTCGCTTACCAGTCCGAGGAGGTCCCGTTCCCTCTTCGCTTCTGTCCGGCATTCCCGTATTTTGTCCTCCAGCCGTACACAGAACGGCTTTCCCTCCATCCGCTTGAGCGCTTTTGAGATTTTTCCGTTATCATAGGATTCCGCCAGCAGGCTGTTTCGCCTGACCTCCTGCGGCGAGGCGTCCGGGTCACGGTTCTTCCAGTCACGCAGTTCTTCCAGTGCCAGTTCGTAATACCATGTTTCCTTGACCATGTTCAATCCGTGGTGCCGGATGAACCGGCGGATGAATTCGCGGACGATGCACCGTACCGGTACGGAGATTTTCTCTATGAAATCAATGGGAATCCAGAACAAGGTGTAATCCGGCCATTCATGGAACCTGTACAGGCAGAAGTAAAGCCTTCCCGCCTTTTCCTCCAGATTGACCTGTTCGGGCAGCGCCTCGTCCATTGCCCGGTACAGTCCGGCGATGTTCATGCGGGGACTGCCCCCTTTCCGTGGACGGAAAGGGAGCTTTATCCCCATCAGCCCGGCATATCTTAATGCCGACCGGTAGAGGAAGTCAAAATTCTCGGATGTCGTGAGATTTGTTTCGGTTTCATCCGTTTCGTTTTCCATGTAATAATCGGTCGCAATGGGGGAAACTTTCCCGGTCAGAAAAGCATTACGCTTTCTGCCGGTGGCAATCTCCGTCTTTTTCGGGAGGTCACGCCCCGGCTGACATTTGAGGAACCGGCTTCTCTGATTATCAGGCCTGCCAGGTTTGCCGTCAGGGATTTCGGTAATAATCTGCATGTTTCCTTCTTTTGATTGTTTCTCTTTATTTTCGCCATATCCCTATCCTTTTGTCCCGATGGTTGTCTTGAACCGGTAAACCGTCCTGTCATTCTCCCATTCCGGCCCGTGCACGGTAGCCGTGGTCAGTTCGGGATAGGTCATGGAATAGAAGTCCATCACTTCGGAAGGGGACATGTTGCTGTCCGGATCTGCCAGTTCCATTTCTGTAGAATTTTTCTTCATTTTGAATATTCTCTGCAATCCTTTGATTTCAAGTGCCATAATTTTTTGTTTTTATAAGGTTTAACAACATACCGTTTCCATTTGCGCCTCATCTTTCATCCGGTATTCTTCCGGAAAGTCAAGGTATTCGGCATAAGGGTCCTCCCGGAGGAGTTCCCTGTCACATTCGTCATCCTTGTCAAAGCTGTACATTTCCGCCGGCTGCGGTTGCGACCTGTACTCGCGGTTCCCGCTGTTTCCCGGTGCGGCCTGTACGGAGACATTCTGCGGTTGCGCCGGGACCGGTTGCGGCCATTGTCCTCCGTACACGGGCTGCTGCGGCATGTGTACGGGCTGATGGAACTGTATGGTCTGCGGCATGGTCTGCGATGCCTGCACGGGCTGTCCGGGAGGTATCTGACCCCGTTGTTCCGCATAAGGATGAGAGTAAGCCGGTCTTCCGTCCGCTCCATATTGGACCGAAGGGGCAGGCTGTGTATATTGTACCGGTTGCGGAGGCTGCTGTTGCGGTACGTTTTGAGGCATGGCAGCTGCCGGTTCCGGCTCGAAAATCAGCGCCTGTCCGTCTTGCCGGCGTAGTGGTTGTGCTTCCTGTTGCGGTTGTGACGCCTGCATAAACGGTTCCTCTCCGAAAAGGCTTCCCTCGGAGGCTTTTTTCTGCACTTCCGCCATTTTTGCGTCAATGTCCTTCTGTCTGTCAGGTGTGGCCAGTACCTTCGCCTGCCTGAGCCACGTCAGCGCCTCGGAATAGCGTTTGCCGGCGGTCGCCTCATCCGCCTTTTTCAGCAATTTTTCCATTTTCTCCCGTTTTTCCCTGACCTCTTTCGGTTCCTTTTCCAGCGGGGATTTGGCGCCCTTGTTCTGCGACGCCGCCTGTTCCGCCTGTTTTTCGAATGTCTCCAGGTTGGTGAGGATGCCCTGCGCTTTCTGTACGGGAGTGCTGATGGCTTGAAGGAACTCTGCGTCCAGTTCCTCCGGAGTGCCGTTCAATACCAGGGGAACGATTTGCCCCCCGGCTTCGCCTTTCAGTCCGGTGCGGCGGGGCATGACAGCCACGGTCAGACGGTTGTCGACTTGCCGGATACTGAAACTCAGGTCAGTGCCGGCTGTAATCATTCGGTTGATAGCTTGAAAAAACATAGTGGTAAAATATTGAAGTGTTATACATTCGTTTCGTTAAAGAAATCCTTCAGGATTTGCCGCCTGTCGGGTTTTGAGGCGATGCCTCTCAACGGTTCCAGATAGTACCCGATATGTTTCGGTCCGTCCACCGTGCCGGGGATACGTTTTTTAGTCGGTCTGATACGGTGTGTGGCGGGCCATGCGGCCGGCATGACCGGAGCCGGGGAAGAAAATGCTGCTGTTCTCATGTCTTTGAAGGATTAACGGTTATACGAACATGCCTGCCAGAAGCAGGACAAGAATTATTTTTATGACAAAGGAAAGGGCCCTGAAAAAGAATCCGATGATTGTTCCCGAGAAGAGGAACAGGACGATGGTGTACACAGGGACGATCCCCTTGTTGTAAAGCAGGCATATTCCTGCGAGCAGGACCAGCGCTACCGCTTGTCTGCTGATTTTTTCGATGAGTTGCAGTTTCATGTTCTTTATAATTTTAAGTATGAATAATCCCATCGGGATATGTTTTCCCGATTTTATAGGCTCCCGTCCCTTGGATTGCCTTTTTGCGCAAGGCTTGGGGAAAGAAAATACCGGAGCGGAGCGAGGATGATTTTCTTTCCCCAACCAAGCCCCTGAAAGGGGCCGCCTTGCAGCAAATAATGAGGCAATCCAAGACCTTTGCCGCTTAAAAGCGGAAAAACTATCCTGCCGTCTTGTCCGGACCGGAATCAGGCCGGCTCTAAAAAAGGAAAGAGGCACGGGCCTCTGATGACGCCTGTACCTCTTTCCTCTTTTGTCTGTCTGGAATCCGGATGGCCGGTAAACCTCCGCGGGTCATTCCTCCGGGCGTTGGATCCGGCGGATTTCACCGGTAATCCCCTTCACCAGTTCCAGTACACCGTCCAGAAATTCCTCCGGTGTCCGTTCGCCCCGCTCTATCTGCGCCAGTTCCGCTTCCCAGCCCGAGGTGAGGGAGGCGTCGGCTATTTTCATGCCCCGTACCGTTTCGTAGAAAAAGAGTCCCTTGGGAGTCGGAATGACGTATTTCCCCGAATAACGGATATATTTGCGTTCGAGCAAGGTGCGGATGATGTTGGCTCGTGTGGCTACCGTTCCCAGTCCGTTCCTGTCCATGAATCCGACCAGTTCCGCATCCGTATAGGGGGAGGGCGGCAGGTTTCTCTTGCGGATGATGCTGCAACCGGCCACCTCTACCAGTTCGTCCCGGGACAGCTCGGGAAGGGAGAGGCTGGAAAAGCCTTCTTCCGCGATGAGGTGTTCCCGTCCCAAGACGCCGGTCCATCCTTTTTCCAGTATGCGGTATGTCCGGGTACGGAATTTGTGCGCGGCGCATACCGCATCGACCGTGGTGTATTCCACCTTGCAGGATGGCGAGAAAGCTTCGAGCATCCTGCCTACGATGAGCGTATAGACCTGCATCTCCTCCCTGGCCAGGTCGCCGGGTGACATGCCGGTGATGATGATGGCATGGTGCTCCGTCGTCTTCAGCGGGTTGATGACGGCCTTTGCGCCGGCAATATCCAGCCGGTCCGCATACGTCCGGAACTCCTTGCGCGCCAGCATCTTTTCCATGACGGCGGGAAGCGTGGCATACACATCCTCCGGCAAGAATCGGCAGGCAGTACGCGGATAGAAAATCAGTTTCTTCTCATACAGGCTCTGTGTGATTTCCTGTACCTGTATGGCAGTCAGGCCATGGTAGAGGTTCGCATCCGTCTGAAGTCCGGTCAGGTCATACAGAGCCGGAGCCCGAACCTCCTCCGTCCTGCGGCTGACCGCCGTGATGTGGGCTTTCCGTGCCGCCTTGCAGTCCTCGTACAGCTCCGTCGCATTCCGATGCTCCTCAAAATCTTCGGTGCGCCGCATCTTGATTATCCGGTTGTCTTTGCAGATGCTGATGAATACCGGCCAGCTGTCGGCACCTATGTGGTTCTCCCTTTCCCGATAACGTCCGCTTATGGCCGCCAGCACAGGTGTCTGCACCCTGCCCAGTGAGTTGTTTCCGAAGCCTACCGCCTTGCACACGGCATAACTTGAATTGACTCCCAGCATCCAGTCCGCCCTGTTGCGGCTGTCTGCCGCCAGGAACAGGTTGTCGAACTGATGGCACGGGCGGAGGTTCGCCATGCCCTCCAGAATGGCCTCATCCGTCAGTGACGAGATCCAAAGGCGGAGACAAGGCTGCTTGCATCCGAGGAAGCGGTAAAGGTGGCGGAACAGCATTTCCCCCTCGCGGGAGGCATCGGTGGCCGCAATGATCGTGTCGCATGCGTCGAACACTTTGGCTATCACTTTCAGTTGGAGCACCGCGTTGATGTCGGGATTCCATCCGGTATCCGTCTTTATGTTCTTCACCGTCAGGTAAGGAGGCGGGACCAGCGGGAAATCCTCCCATTCCACCCTCGCTTTTCCGGAATCCTTCGGCATCGCCAGGGAAAGCATGTTGCCGAATGTCCATGTCACCATGTAGCCGCCTCCGGTCATGTAACCGTTCTCTTTCTTATGGGCGCCTACCACTCTTGCTATCTCTCTGCCCACGTTGGGCTTGTCAGTCAATATTGCAATCATATTCTTTTTTTCTTTTTATGTACTCCGTACCGTCCGGCACGGAGTACGTGTCCGACTTCTTCCGTCTTATGCTTCCGGTTCCTTTTCCGGGCTGATTCCCTTGATTTCCAGGACCGGTTTTCCACCGGGTCCGGGTACCAGTCTCAATGTGGCGTCCATGCTCAGGTCGATGACCGGGGTACGGAACTTCAACGGAATGGCTTCCGTCTCCATGCCTTGCAGCAACCGCTCCATACTGCCGTCCGCCTCCAGCTGTTCCTTGCTGAGCCCGAGGGTCTTCAGAACGTTCCACTCCATATCTTCCGCCTTGAGGCGGGTCTTCTGATTCGTATTCATACGTTTCTTGATTTTGGGGTTGTTTGTAAAGTCATTTTCTCTGTCATTTCCGGTATCATCCTACATGGCCTGTTTCGCGCTTTTCTTCTGCTCCTGTTGTTGGGCATTGTCCGCCTGTGTCGCCCGGCGGGAAGTGTCCCTCCGGATATCCGGATTGTCCTGGAAATACTGCAACTGCCCGGAACCGGGGTTGACTTTCAGGTAGGAGCTGAACTGTTTTCCGTTGCTTTTCAGGTCGGAAATGAGAATGGCCTTTCCGTCCTGGAGGTTTGCCCTCTCCTGCGCGGTGAACACATGGCCGTACACTTCCGCCGGGATGCGCGGCGCCTGCTGCTCGTTGAACCCGTCCGGGGTACGGGAGTATTGCGGGTTGCCGGTGGTCATGTTCAGCTTGACGAAGGCGGAGAACTCCTCTCCCTTGCGGTTGACCATGTTTTCCAGAAAGACCGGCTGTCCCTTGCGGAGCAGCTCCTTGTCCTCGTGGGTGAGCTGCACGTTGCAGATCTCCTTCGGGATGTAGATTTCGCCTGTCTCCGGATTGTGGCGGGTATAGTTCGGACGTCCCGTCACCTTGTCCAGCGTGACGAATGAGGAGAACACCTCGTCGGAGTTCCTGCGTTTCATGTCCTCGACCAGGATGGTGTGCCCCTCGCTGAGCATCTTCAACTGGGTGGGGGAGAGCTGTACCCCGCCGAGGGACTGCTGGTTGAACGCCTGGTCCTTGGGAAAGATGAACTCCAGCCCCCTGCGTTCGGCGCTGTACTGTAGTGTCGCGCTGAATTCTTTCCCCTTGTTGGAAATCATCCCGTCCACGAACACCTGTCCGCCGTTCTTGAGGGTCTGTATCTCGTCGGGACTCAACTTGACACCCCTTACCTCATCCTGCACGTAGACATGCTCCTGGCGGACAGCCACCAGCTCGTTGGTGTTCTTGTCGATGGAGATCAGACAGGGTTCCGTCGTGCCTCCGCGCAGGTTCAGTTCCGCCACACGTCCCATGTTGCCGCTCTCGCGCAGGTTCTTCTTATCCTCCTCGGTGAAGATATGCCCGAAGTACGGGCGTTCCAGCTGCGGCTCCTTGCGTATGCCGTGGATGCCGAGCCCGACCTGTCCGTTCTGCATGGGTATCAGTGAAAGGCGCGCGTCCATACGGATGGTGGCGGCGTCCAATGTCAGCGTAAGCGGTACCAGCTTGTTCGTCTTGTAGCCTTTCAGCATGGAGTCAAGCAGTCCCTCCTGTTCGAGCGACGCTTTGGAAACACCGATCTTTTCCAGTGCGTTCCAGTCAATCATGTCCTCGTTGTAGCGGTAACGCGGTGCCTGCGGCTGTTGTTCCGCCTGCGGTACCTGCGGCTGCGCGCCTTGTGCCGCCTGTTGCACCTCGCTCTGTTGCAGGGGTTCCTGCGGTTGTTGCGGCTGTTGCTGTTTTTTCTTTGCCATCGTTTCTGTTTTTTCTTGGTTTACATTCTGTTCCTTCCTGTTCTCTTTGGGACGGATCTCGTAGCGCTTGAGGAACTCCTTCACCGCGTCCGTCTGTTTTCCTTCCGCCAGGTCCCTGATGGCCTGCTTGTTCATCTTGTAATCGTGGACGGTCATGCGGATCAGCCGGAAATGCGTGGGGTTCTTGAGCTGGCTCCAGAAATTCTTGATGAAATTCTCGAGGATACTTGAGTTCTTGTCGAATTTCAGGAATGAATTCTCGTTCCGTTCATCCGCCGGAACAGTTTTCACCTTTCCTTGTCCGTCGATTCCGCTGACCGCCCGCACGCCCGCTTTCGGGTCGTTCTTGTTGTGAACCAGCATCAGTTCGGTAATCTGTTCCACCGGAAGGGCCTCGTCTTTCGCCTTCGGTTTCCTGGTCCGTTTGGGTTTCTCGTTCATGTTCTTTTCTTGTGCCATACAT
>NZ_JBCNZM010000038.1:23049-37274 GCF_040227615.1 Bacteroides sp. RTP31139st1_H2_RTP31139_211217
CCATACATCATCTTTTTGAGGTTAATGAATCGCTTTGACACTTCAAATGTATGAGTATATTTTGGATAAAATGCTGATTTTCAAAAAGGTGACATCGGACGTCATCAGATGTCATCAGATGTCCGGAAAGGTGCTTCAAAACAAGTAGGAAATACAAGGGCGGCAGGAAAAAAGAGTAGGGGCAGGCGAGGGGACGTACCGCAGGGAAAAGGACAAACGGCGTGCATGGCACGGAAGAAAAAAGGAGCGGGTATGGCGGCCCATGCAGAACAGAGGGAGCTGAAGTCCCCTGTTTTTTCTTGTGGTCCGTCATATACTTAATAAGAAGATTTCAGGCGGGACGGGATATGGTATGGTCAGTATTTGATTTTCAGGGAATATAAGAAACGGTTCCTCCGGAATATCTCCTGTATGTATTGCCCGTGCGTCACGTCGGTCGCAGTTTGCCCCTGTAATCATCCTTCAAATCGAAGCGGGATTGCCGCCGCATTCTTTTTCGCGGCAATTTTCCCCGGCGCCAGCCGCAAGGAAAATTGCCACGAAAAGAGTGTGGAAAATGCGGCTGGCAAGACCGGTTCGATTTTCCTTTGATGGAAGGGGAAACTGTCCTGTATATTATTATCCGGTCCTTTCAGACCTGTTCCTTGGTAATCCCGTACATGCCCATTTTCTTGTAAAGGGTCGGGCGGCTGATGCCCAGCAAGGCTGCCGCCTGTGTCAGATTGCCTTTGGATATGGTGACCGCCATCCTGATCTGTTCCGCATTCCGCTGTTCGTCTTTTAGCAGGCAGTTGTTTATCTTTTCTTCCTTTGCAAGATTCAACACGGTCTTTCCCGCCTGCTGCAACCGTAAGCACTGAGGGGTTATCAGTTTTCCGCCGCATATCAGCACCGCCGCATGGACAACCTGTTTCAATTCACGGACATTCCCCGGCCAGCCGTAGCCCAGCAATATCTTTTTTGCCGCCTCGTCAAAATCCGGAATCTCCTTTCCCAGTTGTCCGGCAGACTGGATACGGAAAAAATCAGCCAGCGGGAGTATGTCTTCCAGGCAATCCTGCAACGTGGGCACGGTGATTGTAAAATCCTGCAACCGGTATAGCAGGTCCTTCCGGAAGCGTTTTTCCGCGACGGCACCCTGCAAGTCCTCGTTGGTGGCGGCGATGACGCGCACGTCCATCCGCTTGTCCTGCCTTCCGCCCACGGGGCGGTACCTCCGTTCCTCCATCGCACGCAACAGCATCTGCTGTATTTCCACCGGCAGATTCTCCACCTCGTCCAGGAACAACGTGCCTCCCCGCGCTTCCTGGAAATATCCCGGTTTTTCATCCGTCGCCCCCGTGAACGCCCCTTTGACATGGCCGAAAAAGGCGGATGCCGCCAATTCCCTTGACAGGCTTCCGCAATCCACGGTTATGTACGGCTTGTTCGCCCTCAGGCTCCGTTTGTGGATCTTGCCCGCCAGATGCTCCTTGCCCGTCCCCGTGTTGCCGAGTATGAGCACCGTCATGTCCGTGGGGGCAACCAGGCGGATGTAGCGGTCCAGCTCGCGGAAAGCGGCGCTCTTGCGTTCATAAATCACTTTGGCGAATGCCTCGTCCGCCATCCTTATCTTTTTCAGTGCGGGGAGCAGCTTGTCTTCGAGCAGCGGTTTGAGGATATAATCCTCCGCTCCCAGTTTCATGGCATGTACAGCCGTGTGTATCTCCTCATAGTTCGTCATCATGATGAACGGATGGGTGTAGCCCTGTCCCCTCATCCATTCCAGCAGCGCGGTGCTTTCCCCGTCCGGCAGTCTCAGGTCGGCCAGCACGATGTCATCCTCCCGGACGGAACGGGCGATGACCTGCCGCGCCTGTGCCAGCCGGTAGGCCTTCACTGTCTGGTAATCGGCATTCTGCAAGAAGTTGCAGATATAATCGCAGAACAATATATTGTCCTCAACCACAATCACTCTCATAGCTTTCCTTTGCCTGTTGTGCCAAATCAATTATTTCCTTTCCCTTGTCCAGTACTTTCCGGACCGCCCGGCCGAACTCCTCCGCCGAACATTCCCCGTCCCCCTGAAGCAGCATGAACAGGTCTCGCAGGGGCTTGCCGGCATGGATTATCTCCCAGGAACTGCTCAGGTGGTGGGTCCATTCCCTGAGCGACTCGCAATCGTTCCTTTCCGCACTTTCCGCCATCGCCGCGATATCGTCCGTTGTCTCCCTGATAAGCGTCTCCAGCATTTCCAGCCTGTCGCCATACTCCAGCAACGCATGGAAATCGACTTGCTCCTGCTGCCTTTCGTCGCCCAGGCATCCCGTACAGACTTGCAGCAGCTCTTCCACGGAGAACGGTTTTTTCAGGCAGGCCGAGAACCCCGCCTCATGCAGGTCCGCCGTATTGCAGCCTCCCGAAGCGGTGGCCGCAATGACCGGAATGGTCCGCGAGTTTCCCACATTGGCTGTGCGAAGCAGTTTCAACACATCAAACCCGTTCATCTGCGGCATTTTCAAGTCGGTGATCATCAGGTCATAGTTCTGACGGCGGATGCATTCCATCAGGTCACGTACGCACCCGCATGTCGTGCACATCACCCCATGGTGCGCGAACATCTCCTTGACGGCGGCCAGCAGGACGGTATCGTTGTCCAACGCCACGACGGTAAAAGGCTGTACGAGGGACCGGGTGCCGTTTTCTCTCTTCACCGTCTCCTCCGCGGTTGACACGGGCAGGAGCACCGTGAAGCAGCTTCCGGACCCTTTTCTGCTTGTCAGTTCTATCGTGCCTCCCAGCAGTCCGACCAGTTCCTTGACAATGGAGAGCCCCAGTCCCACACCCTCCTCGGCCATCGCGTTGGGCAACCGCTCGAAAGCGGTGAAAACGCGTGCCTGCTCCTCCGCACTCATCCCCGTACCGGTATCCTCGACGGAGAGCTGCAAGGTTCCGTTATCAAACCGCATGCGTAATGTGACCGCCCCCCGCTCCGTGAACTTGATGGCGTTTGACAACAGGTTATGTCCTATCTGGACAATCCGTTTCTTGTCCCCGATGACCACCCTGTCCCTTGGACTCTCCATATTCAGGAAGAGGTTCTTGTCCGCCGCCAGCGGCATGAAATCCGCTTCCAGCGTCTCGATGACGGTATGTAGCCTGAACGGAACCGGATTGACTTCCTCCTTTCCGCTCTCCAGCCGGAAAAATCCCAACAAAGTGTTCAGCATGGCCTCCATGTGTCCCGCCACCCGGCGTATCGTCCGGTTGTATTCTTTCCGTTTGGATATCTTTTTCTCCGTCGCGAGCAGTTCAGCATAGCTGTTGATTGTCGTAAGCGGTGTGCGCAGGTCATGGGTCACGGTCAGCATGATTCTTTTTCTTGCCGCGATCAGCTCCTCGTTTTCGGCGACGGTATGTTCCAATTGCCCGATTGTTTCCTCCAGCCTTTTCTTGTAGCGGTTTATGCGTGCCATGTCCCGGTGTATAATCATGTAGGAGCCTCCGAGCAGCAGGAGCATGAACACCACCAGCCCGGCGACTATGGCCAGTGACCGTTCGCCCGTCCTGCCCAGCTTCTCCTCCCGTTGCTGCATCTCTTCCTGGATGTTCCGGTCCATGTGCCTGATAACCTGTTGAAGCTGCTCGTTGAGCAACCTGTTGCGGGAGGCGAGGATATGTGCCTGCTCGGAGAACTGGCGCGCATATTGCCGCTGTCTGTCCGCTATGCTCCTGTTGAGGGTATGGAGTGCGGATGTGTCCGGGGAGGTTTCCGTCTTCTCTTTTTTCCCGAACAGCCTTTTCAGGAATCCTCCCTTCCTGCCGGTCTTTTTCGGGGGGCTTTGTCCGGCTGTTTGCGGAAGCTGTCCGGCTATTTCCCGGCCGGCTTGCTGCTGCTTGCGCATAATCTCCTTGATTTGCAGCATGGACTGTTCCTTGTCCCTCCATAAGATGCGGATACTGTCTATCCGGGCGTTGGGATGCAATTCCTGTAAACCGTACAACAGGCTGTCGACGGCCGATTTCTGTTTCAGGTACGTGTTGAAATCCTTCTCGTCCCACTCCGTGAATGTGTCGCAGAACAAAGAGAGTTCAAGCATTTTCATATATACATTGCGTATGGCCCGCTTTTGTCTGTTTATTTGCCGGACATTCGTTTCTATAGACCTGATCTCCCGCCATTCGTGGATACCTATATATATGATACAGCCAACCGTCAGGAGCACGGTGATGTACCCCGCCGCAATCTTGGCAAGAAGCGACCGCGGGTGTGAAGTCTTTCTTATCAGTCTGTTCCAATTTATCAATGTATGAGCCTTTTTATTTTTGTTATACCCGGTTTTAAACAAGCGAACAATAAAAAACCGACCAGTCGGTATTTTATTATTCGCAAAGATAAACCTTTCCAAATAATAACAAAAGAAAAAGTATTCAAATGCAAGGCAAATGTGCCGTTTACATTAGAAAAATGCGGCTTTAAGCGAAGAGAAGCGGTTATTGTATTTGAAAAAGCAGTGCTCCAAAGGTTTTTCCTATGGAATTTTCGAACAATTGCCGGCTGAACACCTGTATGTCGTCCACAGACTGCTTGTAAATGACAACGACCGCATTAAAAAGAAAATCCTGTTCCCTGGTAAGAAGTTCGTGGTACATTTGCGGAAATTCGTCCATGTATTCGTTGGCGGAGGATACGAACTGCATGTAATACATCAATCCGTTGCCCTCCAGTTTTTCAGGAAAACTGTCGATTACCCGTTCAATCGGGTTTTTGTAGGACCGGAGAAATTCGTCCCATCTTCTCCCTTCCAGATAATCCATTTCCGGAGAGAGCTGGGAAGCCGGGAAAAAGCGCATTTTCACGACAGTGTCAATCAAATGCCGTTTGGATGAAAAATAGTGCATGACCGCTCCTTTGGACTTATGCACGGCTGCCGCCACATCGCAAAATGAAGTCTGTTTCATGCCTTTGGTAAGGAACAGTACATACGCCTCGTCAATTATCCGCTGTTTCAAGTTTGGATCCATATCACACCTGCATTATATAAAAAATAGCACAGATGCAATCAACAACCCAAACGTGGCAGTGGAAAAGCCTAGAGATGAAGTCGACACACCCGTGCTATATGTTTTGATATAGCGCAAGCTGTCATATCCCATCTTCTCTCTTTGAAATTTTCCACTTTTCGTTTGAAAGATGTATATGATACTATACTATTTTACCTGTTAGTTTTGCAAAATTAAGCTATTTATTGCTTATTTCCAAACTTAAACACTTAAACTACACTTAATAACACAGTTCCATAGGAGAAGCGTCCGCTTTCCGGAACAAGCAACAGGATTTTTTCACCGGACTTCAGTTCGTGTGTTTTCCAGAATTCATCCAATATGGCGAAGATGGCGGCAGAAGCTATATTGCCTACTCTGGATAGGTTGGTAAACCACTTGCTTTCGTCAATTCCGATTCCAATCCCTTTTAATTCATTTATTATCTTATCATAAAAAAACATGGAGGAAACATGGGGCAGTACATAAGAAATGGATTCCGGTGCCACATTGTATTTTTCAAGACAATATTTTATGTGTTTCGCCCAATATGGGACGGCATTCTTTTCCAGTAATTTAATATCTTGCTTTACAGTAAAAAGTGAGCGGTCTGTCAATTCCTGACTACTGAAACTTTTCCAACTTTTCAATTCTCCGTTTTTTTCTTTTTCCGCTCCCATAAACATACATGTCGGCAATTCATTGGCATACGAAGTCATTTCCACCCATTCAATATGTAGAGCTTTTCCTTTGCCCGGATTATCCTGTAATAATACCGCACTGGCACCATCACTCAGCATAAAGCGTAGAAAATCTTTTTCCAATGCCATGTATGGTTGTATTCCAAGATTAGCGCATTTTTCGTATTCAACATCAAAATTTTTGGAAAGCAACCCCGCTGATGCCAACTCGGAACAACTACAAACAGCATTACGCTTATCACCCGCTAAAATGCTTAGATATGCAATCTTGAATGCTTGAACGCATGACAAACAGATGCCGGATGCTGAAAATATTTCCATAGGAGTATTTTTTAGCAAACCATGTACCATGGAGGCATGTGAAGGCAGCACTTGGTCCGGGCTGGCAGTTGCACATGCTAAAAGTTCTAATTCTTGCAGAGGTAATAAAGCTTCTGTCAAAAGTTTCTGTATCGACAGTTGTGCCAGTTCCGCATTCGTATGCGTCATTTCCTGCTTTGTGTTGACGGCATAAAAACGTTGTTTTATTCCATTTTGTCTGAGTACAATATTTTTGACACGAGAATGTACTCCAGAGATTAACCCTAAATAATCTTCCATAGAATTATTATCTATCGGAGAGTTTGGGAAGTAAGAGGTTACTGTTGTTATAAAAACTTCCTTTGACATTTTAAATCATATTTTAATTAAACTATATATAAACATAAACTGTTCCTTTAACAGGGGAATATTCAATCCATTTACCAATGCATCATTATAAGATTGTCCAAAATATACGTATTTGAACTGCTTGGCGATATTTTTGCAATTGTATTGAGTTCCAATTTCTCCTTTCTCTTGTGCATGTTTCAATATCCTTTCCCATAGTAATAGCTCTTTTTGGGTAACTATCGTTGTTTCCTTTGTAAAGTTTGGATAAAATTTTTCCGCCTGTAATATCAGACTCATATAAGCCCTTGTTCCGTTGGTATTAGCGTTCGGCAATATGAACTGGTATAGATAGTCCATTGTACGTTTTACATTGTCAATGTAATAGTTGATAAAATCATGCAGTGATAGACTTTCGGAATTTTGCATTTTATTATCTACATCTTGTTTTCTCAAGATATATTGATCAATCACATCCATAAACAATTCTTGTTTGGTCGGATAATGATAGGACATACAACCTCTTGACAGGTTGAGACTTTGTTCAATATCTTTCAAGGGGACCATATTATACTCCTTTGTCAGAAACAACTTGAATGCGGTCTCCCTTATTAACGCTTTTGTTTCTGTTCCTTTTGTTCCTTTCATAAATATGTATTTTAAAAACAAAAATAGAACATTTGGCTGAATATTCAATCTTTTTTGCATACTTAGTTTAAAGCGAATAAGAGTTAAACTACATACGTTAACAGTATGATACTTAAATCAATTCCATTATTTTGGACAGTTTTGCTTCAGGCAATATGGGGGTCTTATTTTTTTTTGTTACATTTGCTTTTAATAAAAACCGACTAATCGGATTTTATTCAGGCGTAGAGAAGAACTCAAACGAAAAGTGGAATTTATTGTATGAGATGATTCTCTATGCCTTTTTTAACTTACTACTCCCAAAATTATGACTCTTCTGCGTAATTTTGTTTTCATCTAAAATTTGAAAACTGAATCATGCCTGTTGTCAATCCGTTGAATGAACATCAACGAACATAACTGCGACAATTTCAGGTATTGCTGCAATCAGCGGTATGACCAATTCCTTAGCACAAGTTTTGTATATCATAATTTTCTCATATAAACCGTCCAGTCGGTATTTATTGCAAAAATATAAACATTCGGAATAAAAACAAAGGGAAAGATGAAACTCTATGTTAATAAACATTTCATCCTTCCCTTTTGATAAGTGCTGATTTATCAAATTTATCTTGGAGTCATTTTAACTTTAACCTGTACTCCCATGGAGTTTAAGACACGAACCGGTGCTTTTTCGCTGGCTTTCAAATAAAAAAGAAGGTAGTCTTTTGCCCGTTGGGATTCGAAATAACCTTTTTCGTGGTATTCGGCAATCCACTTTTGAATTACCGGAACCTGCCAGCGGTTCATTAATACATAGTAACCGAATTTATACTTCAAGTCACTCAAAAAAATATTGAGTTTCAGGTAATCCCACCAAAACTGTTGCTTCTTTTTGCTTTTGGCGTTGAGTATGACCACCTGATGGTCAAAGGTGTCACGGGGATTTTCCCAATCTTGGCGGGAGATAAATACATCAGGAAGCGCATTGTCCGCGTTGTCCTTTGCCGGAATGAAAGGGGATAACGCCTCAATGGAACCTTTCATCTTTTCATATAATGCCGGCTCATATTCTTTGTTATACAATATGACGTCTCTCAAGCGGGTGGACGTAAGATGGGTTACTACCGGGCGTCCGCTTATACAATGTTCAGGGACAGTCATCCTTGAAGCCAGTTTCTTCATAAACTTGACTTCCGCCGTTATCTGTTCTTCCTTATCCGCTTTTTTGAAAGGGTAGTCCGTGCAGGCTATTTTCCGCATACCCCGATGCAGTTCCGTAAGCTGCAAGGCTCCATAAGCGCAGAAGATGGAAGCACGGATAATCTTGAAGATAGGGGTACGGTCGCCCTCGTGTGCCACATACGGCAGGTCTGTCACACCAAAAAGCATTTCATTTTCCACTATCAAGTCGGCGGAGATTGTCTTGCCCTCTTCCAGGCGACCCTTGATTTTGAAATTACGTTTTTGCCATCCCCAAGTGTGAATGGGTTGCGTAGCCAGCAGTGTCACACAATAATTGCCATTGTGCGGGGTGAAATCTACATTTTGTGGGGTTGCCTTGGACATCAGCTCATTCAGCAACTTGATTTTTTGGATATTGTCCATAAATAAATTGGTATTAAGTGAAACATCTTGTTAACAGTGCAAATGTAGGCATCGGCTTTCGTACCCGAGTTCCGTTTTTCGCCGAAAATCACTGCAAGGTCAACCAATTATTCGATATTTATTCTATTTTCGATTCTCAATATATAGTTTGTTTCCAAGAAAAAGCGTTCCATCCGTACCGCCTGGCCCGTTCTGAACAAAGGTCTTTCGCTATTGGCTATGCAGGCTTTCTTTATAGGAAAGTTCCGTGCCTCTTCCTGTTGCTCAAAATAGCCAATGGTAGAACGTAACTGTTGTTCACCATCCTTTATCCACTGGCTGCCTTTGCTTTTTCTTTGTTTCAGTTCCACAAATATGATCGTGTCTTCATAAAACAGACAGCCGTCACAGCGATTATCCATCTTTCCGTCCGCCTTGCGTAATTCAATGCAATGGTCAACCGGTACAAAATTTACTTTAAGCCGGTAGTGATTGTCCACTGCCGCAATCCAATCCTGTCCCTGTTTTTCAGCGATGTATGCTTTTTCGGCAGCCGGAGCGGGCCGGTCACATATACCGAATTTGCGTTTGCATGAGGAGGAAATATGTTCTGTAGGGAAAAAGTCAATCATACTCTTGTTGTATTTCCAGTAATTCGGCAAAATCCTCGTTTGTTTTCTCCAGCATCCTATTGAGGAAGTTTTCATCGGAAGGCAGTCCATGATATGTGTCCAATACGGTTGCCGTTCCTTCCACTTCATTGAATTCGTAAATAGCGATTTCGTCAGGATGTATGGCGGCTTCTATAGGATAAATAGTACCTATTCTTTGTCGTGCCTCATCGGAAAGATTGCCAGAAGCCAACAACATACCGGTTTTGACAGCGATGGTCAGGCTGTTGATGAGGTACGGACTATGCGTTGTAACGACCAGACGGTTTGCCTCTAACGAATTGTTGAAAGCCAGCAATTGTTTCATTATCATCCATTGCGATTCCGGATAAAGGTTTTGTTCCGGTTCCTCCACGATGTTGACAAACGCCGACTTGTTGAATCTGGCAGAAACGGCTGAAAGGGCGATTCTCCGTTGCTCGTCTGTAAGATTCGGTATATTCCATATATTCGCCACTTCCGCTTCGAAGCGTTTCGCTTCATCGCTACTCATCTTTTGGGCATTGTTTGCCTGGCTTTTTACAGATTCGGACAAATGCAGAGAAACCAGATAAAGCGGTACTATGGACTGGAAGCCACTGGAAGCCTCCATCAGCTTCACTTTGTAATCCTCGCCTTTGACATAGACAATGTCGTTTTGCTTGTTGTATTCCAGCTGCGCATGGTTGATAGGCAGTTCCAGACTACCCTTGATGAGTTGTTTGGCGTTGTTATATTCCGTCAGAAATACCAGCAAAGCATCCGGCAAGTCCTTAATCAAATTCGGTTTGTTGACCATGCTGATGAAGTTTCGTTCAGCGGGAACATACATGATTTGAGGAAGGGCATATTTGTTCAATGTACCGTCTTTTTTTTCTATGATAAGTTCGCCTTGTCTGGTATAGGTGAACTTATAGGAATCCCCTTCGTAGAAAATTTCAGTCCGTTCCTTTATGAAATAATTGGAAATACGGTGATAACCGCAATATTTGTTCTTGAACTTGGCCGCGGTAAATTCTTTCTCCTTGAAATCCCCCCGCGTCAAAACCTTTTCCATCCATGTAAATGTGGAAACCAATTTGGCAACCGTACTTTTACCGCTACCCTGGTTGCCGGTAAAAACAGTCACTTTTTCTATGTCAATCCATCCGTCCATTGCGGAGACCGTTTCCTTGAGCGGACCGAAATTCTTAATCTTGATTCTACTCATATCGTTGTTATATAGACTATGTGCAAAGATAGTGTTTCTAAATGAGATGACCTAACGAAGGTCGTACCTCATTTGCCTTGGACATAAATACCTTTCCAGTTGTCCGGAAAATGCTTTTCCTCCCACATGCAATTGAATCTTTGGGGTGAACAAAAGGAACCTACTGCATAAAAGACAGAATAGAAGACAGAATATGAAGGATTTCCTTTATAACCTTCGACATCAGCTAAAATCTCATCCATGGTCCTGTTGAGTTCTTTTTCATCCTTTACATATTTAAATTCGATTGCGCATTCCAATGAAGGTATTAATATATCCGGATTATAGCATTTGGCTGTTTTCTGAAATTTGAAACTGCAAGATTTATTATCAGGAAATGCTGTTTTGCAGATATTAATCATAGGTTTGTACACCTCCGGTTCGGATTTTGGTTGTATGTCAAAGTCTGCAAGTAACGTAGCCGTACTGTTTAAAATATTCTCCAGGATTTCAAATTCTTTATGAGCACCTGTAATGCTGAAATCATCGAACGCGTTCAAAAATTTTCTATAAGCAAATATCAGTTCGCTATCCATATCTTCTGTACCACGTAGCATTCTTTCTTTTTCGTAGAATGGTGTAATTTCTGTTAGAAAAGAATTATAATAATCCGGAAGGTGCTTCGCTTCAATATACGCTTGTACTAAAGGACGCAATTTTTTTGCCATGTAGATTAGGGAATCCTTTCTTTCTTGTTCGTCCATTTCATAATCAAGACGTTCTTCTTCGGACAATTTAGAAAAATCGGGCATTCCGTATTCTTCAAACATCATATACTCGTAGTGACTACGGCTGAATGCAGCCATTAATTCTTTTATTTTTTCCGCTAAATGTTTCATATCTATTTTTTCATAAACAAAATAGACCAAACGGTCTGTCTGCAAATATATTCCTTTTAATCTACGAAAAGAAATAGAAGTGTCATTTTTTGAGGTGAAAATATGAATTTAGCAAAACAGAGAGCAACTAAGTATGAATCTTGAATGGGGAAGACACTGAGGTTTATGTATTGATTAGATCCGACAAGGGTGGGAATGTTTTTTAGATTGATTTGGATTATGTGTCGGAAAAACATTGTATCTTTGCATTAATAAGAAGAAAGAAAGGAATTTATGGACTTTGAAGGAGAATATACCATGCGGACGGCTTCCAACCAGCAGAGTTATGAGCCGGATACCGTATACCCGGACGCCGTGCTGAATATAGCCCGCGATTCGGCTTCCGTGTTTCAGCTGAAGCGGAAATGGGAAAAGACTCCTCCGATGTTGAATCTGACTCCAGATTTCCAGCGAGGGCTGGTATGGAAACCTAAACAGAAAAGCGAACTGATAGAATCCATACTGATGGGTATTCCCCTGCCTCTGATTTACGTGAAGGAGGATGAAAAGGGAGTGTATGTCATTGTGGACGGCAAACAGCGCCTGAGTACATTGTTCAGTTTTATCAATAATGAATTTGCTCTGGAGAAACTCACCATCCTGAAGGACAAGAATGGTTCCCGGTTTGACAAACTGACTCCATTGGAGCAAAATAAGATAGAGGACTGCTCCCTGACCTTGCATGTGATTAAGGCTCCCACCAGCGACCGGGTCACTTTTGATTTGTTCGACCGGGTGAACCGGGGCGGGACGCGGCTAAACAACCAGGAAATGCGTAATGCACTTTATCAAGGCAATGCCACGGAACTGATTAACCGGCTGGCTGAAAAGGAGGCCTTTGTTGAAGCCACGGAGCATTCCATTCCCGCCAATCATATGAAAGACAGGTATCTGGTACTCCGGTTTGTGGCTTTTTATCTGTGGCAGCAGCATGTCACCATAGACCCTGACACTGACGGGCCTTTGGACTATCGAAGTAATGTGGAGGATTTTTTAGGGAAAACGATGCGTTTTCTCAATCGGTTGGAGCCGGAAAACGGTTTGTTCAAAGAGCTGGACACCCGATTTACCCGTGCCATGGAACTTGCCATACGGCTGCTTCCGTCAGGTGGCTTCCGGCTGCCTTCGTCACCCGGTAAGAAACGACCGATAAACATGGCTTTTTTTGAGAGTTTCAGCTACCTCCTGTCCAGGCTGAATGGAGAAGGGGAGCAACTCCATTGTCAGATTCAGGAAGTTTATATGCAATTAATATGTGACGCTGCCTATTTGGAATCCCTTACCCGTTCTGTGGATAGCGGCAAGCAGACTGAAAAGCGTTATGAAATTATCAACCGACTTATTCATGAATTGAATTTATGCTAAACAATTTGACCATAAACAATTATAAATGTCTAACAGATTGTTCGTTGGAGTTAAAACCTCTGAACTTGTTCGCCGGTCCGAATTCATCGGGAAAATCTACCGTATTGCAAGCCCTGCTGACCGCTTCGGATAACGTGACGGAGAAAAAAGGGAAACATGGTTTGAAGAACCGAAGGACAGAAGCGTCGAACTTCAATGACGTAAGGAACTTTGTAACCAACGCCAAGTCATACGAAATCGGTATTTCGTATAATGGTGAAGAACCGACCGTGCTTTGTTTTACTCCAGGAGATGACTCTTACCAAACCACTCTTGTGGAACAATCGGCTGACGCGTCTTCGGATTTATTGGGAATCCTCGGAAGTGATAACCTGCTGTATCTGCCTGCCACACGTCCCGGTGGCGCATACGTGCAACCCATCAATCCCGATTCGGAAAACAAACTGGGACGTAACGGAGAATTTGTGATTGACTATTATGCCAAGCACCGTCTGGAGCCACTGGATGCCGCTTTGATTCTGGCTCCCGGTACTCAAACCTTGGAAGGGCAGGTAAATCACCAACTGGATAAACTGACCGGCTATCGGTTGGTGGTGGAAACAGTAGGAAACAATCACTATGTGAAGTATGAAACGCGTAGCGGCAAACAGCTTTTCCCTTATCATGTCGGTACCGGAGTGAGTTTTATTACGGAGGTCATCATTGCCTGTTTTGCCACTCCGAGAGGCGGTATGGTGATTACGGAAAATCCGGAAATCCATCTGCACCCCAAAGCGCAAGCCGACTTGATTGATTTTATGGCGAAAGTGGCGAAAGCCGGTGTGCAAATCATCATAGAAAGCCATAGCGACCACCTCTTCAACGGTATCCGGCGTCTGATTAGCCAGGAAAAGTTGGCTTTGTCCGATGTCTCCGTATATAATTTCAGGCAGGACGGGAACGGACTGACACGTGCCGAACGTGTGGAATTTACTCCCCAAGGAGGAATCCGGTCGTATATCCCAGGGATGTTCGAGCAGTTTGATATTGACCTGGATGCTATTTTGAAGCTATAAGATTATGGACGGTATCATTATCAACGAGTTGTCATTGAGCGGACAGTTTCATGACAGCCAGGATTTCTGGAAGAACGGAATGCCTCCTTTTTACAAAGCATTGCAGGATGCCCGTTCGTTCGGAGTGGGGTATCTGTTCAAGCAAGGAAGTTTTTACGGGGCACAAGCCACTCCCGACAAGACTCTTCACGATTTGCTGACAGCACCGGAAGCCCGTATCATAGACGAAGCGAAACGGTACAAGAGTACATTGGCACGTGCCATCTGTAATCCGTTTTGGGACGATGCACCCCAGCAGGATTTGAATGCACATTATCTGGCAGATGAAGCAGATGTATCCGGTAGTTCCGTTGCCGAAGCCACCGTCCGTGCGGTCTGCCTTCTGTCGTTTATACGCTCCTTGTATGAGAAGCATCCGGTTGTTGTAACCAAAGACGGAGTTG
>NZ_JBCNZM010000039.1:0-6382 GCF_040227615.1 Bacteroides sp. RTP31139st1_H2_RTP31139_211217
CTCTACCATACGAACCAAATCCTGGTAGCTTAAATTCTTTTGGGACAAATGCAAGCCATTGCTGATACGAATCCCAACCCAAATACGAACCGGGTGATCATCTCTGCTTGGTGATACCGGTTGAGGTTGATCACTAGCCCTGGATTTTTCCTCATGACCAATTGCAGGAGCACCATCAACCTGGACTTCAACTACTTTTTTACGGGTATCCTTGTACCATTTCTGAAAGATGTTATAAGGAACTTTGTTCTTAACGCAAAACGATTGGAGAGATTCTCCATGAGGCAAAGCCTCGGTCTGGTATTGAAAGTAAAACCTTTCAAGATCTTCACTGCTATACATAAATTCTAAAATTTTTGTTCGCAGCGAAGATAGAGGTTGCAATCAATAGCCATTTTTTGACTGCTTACTTTACAAGTTATCAGTTCAAGTAAGCCAACTTAATCAAGATATGCTTTCAAGAAAAGATTTAGGAGACGTAATACTTATTTGTGAAAAATAAAAATCCTTTTCATTCCTTGTCACAATAACATCAGCTTGTATATTGGCTGCAGAAAAATATTGCAATGCATCTTCAAAGTCAGTAGCTTGTAACATTAGAGCCGATTCAACATTATCAGCTGTCAAACTAACAACAGAAAAGAATGTCTTCAGTTTATTTAAAGCATTATATAGTGCTATTCCTTTAAATTTCTTTCTAAGAATATATGCAATATTTGCCATAGTCAATGATGACAAAAACAAAGAACATTTCTGCTCTTTTTGACACAACAGAATAGTGGCAGCATCTTGACATCCGTCTCTTTCCAATAACAAGTCTATTAAGACATTTGTATCAATAAAAGCTTTTATCATTTGTTCAATAGATAATTAAGACGTTCATCTTCTGCATCTTCTATCCCCGAAGCTATACCTATTAATTCCTGAATATCCTTGGGCAACACAAAATCATTTTTCTCAGTCTTCACTTTTCCAACATGTACATGCCGCCTACTGCCATTATTTAATAAACTTTCCGACAGTTTATTTATAATGCGCAATTTCATCTCATCACTTAGTGACAATAATTTATCCAAATAATTATCTGACAAATTAATAGAAGTATCCATATTACTTTCTCCTTTCAATGACAAAGATAATATTAATTCCTACAATCATCAAGAAAAGGAAAGCTTATTTCAAATTGATTGATGTAATCCAAAATACCTCTTCATGAAACAGACATAAATAAGACTTAACAAGAGGATGGTACATAGCAGATACCAGTAACCTGAATCCAAACACATTATATATCCTACGATGATGATTGCCTGTACTGCCATATAGGTCGAAGATACTATGACATGGGGAATCTTCAGCTCATTCGCCATAATCTGATAAGATGTTTGCGATGCGGTAGTCCAATATTCTCATGAAGCATCAGGCGGTGAATATTTGGCACGCTTGCAGAAATTGAAGAAGCAGAAGACTAGAACGGAACAGACAACGGTATAGATGAAATCCGCATTGACAAACGTATTGGCAACCGATAGCGTTGTCAAGGTCGTAGTTAAAAAAGCTGTATTTTCATCTATTATTTTACTATGGCCTCTTTTATACACTCCACAATATAATATACATCTTCATCAGTCACCCACGGCCCGGCAGGAAGGCACATACCGATTTTAAAAATAGCTTCGGATACCCCATTGATATAAGCCGGAGCATCCTTATAGACCGGCTGCTTGTGCATCGGTTTCCAAACCGGGCGTGCCTCTATTTTTTTGCCAAGCATAAAAGCACGCAAAGCCTCCACATTCTCGTTGGGCTGGCAATCTGTTGTAGCACAATCTACGGCATGAATCACACCTGCAGCACCACCTACGGCAGTCCTGACAACATCCTTATAAGCATTTTCCTGCCCTTTGATGCGAAGTGAAGAATCCAGAGTGATTGTACAAAGCCAGAAATTAGAGTCATAATCAGCCGAAGGAGCTTCATGCAGCAATACCCCCTCCACATCCTTAAGCAGTTCCTTATAGAGAGCCTGCACATGTCGGTGATGTGCAATATGCTTATCGGCAACGGTCATTTGACCACGACCAATACCTGCACATATATTACTCATGCGATAGTTATACCCTATCGCCTCATGCTGGTAATAAGGATAAGCCTCACGAGCCTGCGTGGCATACCACATGATTTGATTCTTGCTTTCGGCATCTTTACAAATCAACGCACCACCGCCACTGGTAGTAATCATCTTGTTACCGTTAAAGCTCAGCACCCCGAACTTGCCGAACGTCCCCAGTACCTGTCCCTTAAAACGGGAGCCAAAACCTTCAGCAGCATCTTCCACCACTGGAATAGCATACCTATCGGCTATCTCCATGATACGTGTACAGTCATAGGGCATGCCGTACAATGCCACAGGAACAATAGCTTTTGGCTTTTTGCCAGTCTTGGCAATGCGGTCTTTGATGGCTTCTTCCAACAGTTCCGGAGACATGTTCCAAGTTTCTTTCTCAGAATCCACAAATACCGGAACAGCCCCCAGATAAGTGACCGGATGCGAAGACGCACAGAATGTGAAGCTTTGTACAATCACTTCGTCACCCTGTCCCACTCCGCAAGCCAACAGAGCCAAATGTACTGCCGCCGTACCGGCCGAAAGTGCCACCACTTCCTTGCCTTCGCCTACAAAACGTTTCAAATCCTCTTCAAAAGCATTCACGTTAGGACCGAGAGGAACCACCCAGTTCGTATCGAAGGCTTCTTTTACATATTTCTGTTCAATACCCTCCTCGCTCATATGGGCAAGGCAGAGATAAATAGTTTTATCCATAAATATATATGTGATTATTTAATGATCAGACTTCGGATTCCTCACATAGTGGGGAATAAAAAGAAAGGAAACGGCTTTATAAATCCTTTCCAGATATCGGAATAATTTACTCATAAATGTTTCCATGACCGGGATACAGACTGCAATCCTTTGTTAATTCCATGATACGTTCTTTCGAGATCCGTGCATCTTCCCTATCGCTATTGGGGAATGAGGCAATGACTTTAACACCCGGGATATATGAATCACCCGAGAAAACATTGTTCTCGACTTTATAAGTAAGGCAGCTTTTATCATGTCCGGGAGTTTCAAACACTTCCACGAAAATTCCCGGAAATATTTCCACTTTATCATTCTCATGTAAAACCGTCACATTATCTCCCATCCATATTACAGGATCATTGTGATAACGGGAAAAATTAAGTTTATCCGAACCTAAAGCCTCCTTACCGAAAGAGGAAGTGTAAACTGTGCAATCAGGATACAATCGTAATAAATCTTTTATACCATAAATATGGTCGTAATGAGTATGAGTCAGAAACAAGGCTTGTACCGTTCCGCACTTTTCCTGAACACCCTGCTTTATAGGAGCAATATCCCCAATATCTATCAATACATACCCATCTTTCCCCTCAACAGACAGTATATAAGTATTGGAGGTGAAAACAGAATTGACAATCTGATGGATGTTCATTTCAGTTATGACCGTTGAAAGCCTCAGTGGTAGCATTACCTTCCTTATTGATCCCTTCTCTAACGAACACTTTCTTTATGGTTAGCAGAATAATCTTCACGTCCAGCCAGAAAGAAATATGATCCACGTACCACACATCCAGTTCAAACTTACGTTTCCAACTGATATCATTCCGTCCGTTTACCTGTGCCCACCCCGTAATTCCCGGACGTACTTCATGGCGACGGAACTGTTTCTCTGAATATAAAGGAAGATACTTCGGCAATAAAGGACGGGGGCCAACCAATGCCATATCCCCCTTTAATACATTAATTAATTGTGGCAATTCATCTATGGAAAGAGAACGGACTATTTTACCAATCTTTGTCAGGCGTTCAGCATCCGGCAACAAGTTTCCTCCAGAATCCCGCTCATCTGTCATTGTCTTAAACTTTATGGCTTTGAATATCCGAGCATTTTTTCCAGGGCGATCCTGGGTGAAAAAGACACCGGCACCCTTATTGGTGAAATGGAGGAAAATTATCAGAAGAAGTAATATGGGCCAGATAACCAACAGAACTATAAAAACAATTACAAAGTCTAACCCACGCTTTAATCCTCTTTTATACATAAGCCTATAATTTCATTGATCAAAAGAGTTCTCTTTCTTTATACGATACCCCACATCTATTATTTGTGTATTATCACTAATTAAGATATCTTTCCTAAATAAACCTCTATGAATTGATAGACATACAATCTTTAAATCAAGCATAAATGAGCAATGATCCACATACCATACATCCAATTCAAATCTTTTACTAAAAGAGAGAAAATTTCGTCCATTTACTTGTGCCCAGCCAGTAATCCCCGGACGCACTTCATGCCGACGAGCCTGCTCTTTTGAATAGAGAGGCAGATATTCCGGTAATAAAGGTCTTGGACCAATTAATGCCATATCCCCTTTCAAAACATTAATCAATTGCGGAAGCTCATCAATACTAGTGGCACGAACAAATTTACCCACATGAGTCAATCGTTTAGCATCCGGCAATAATTTGCCTTCTGCATCCCGTTCATCCGTCATACTTTTAAACTTTATCAAACGGAATATTCTTCCATCCTTTCCAGGACGCTCCTGAGTAAAGAATGCTCCTGCACCTTTATTGGCAAAATACAACCCAATAGTAATAAGTAATAAAATGGGCCAGATAACAACCAATACAATAAAGACCAGAATAAAATCAATCACTCTTTTCAAACCATGTTTATACATACTCTCAAAAATGCTTCATTATAGCCTTATAGCTCTTATCTACAGTATAATTCTCACACAAGAATCTATACCCTTTTTCTCCCATCTCTTTCATCCGTTTATCATCCTCTATCATAAACTCCACCATCTTCATAAAGGTATCTATACTCCCATTCTCTGTCCACAGACCGAAACCTCTTTCTTCAGCTATCTGTCCGATATCCGTATTAACATCCGTAGCCATTAGCACCGGCATCCTACATTCCAAATACGAAAGCAGACGCGATGGGAAATTGGGTATCGTAAACCGCTTGTCCAGGAATATCAAGCCTACATCACACAAGCTCACCAATTCATCATATTTTGCTTTCGGCAATGCAGCAAGAAGACAAGCGTTTTGGGGCAAGTGTGTATCAAACCATAATTTAACCCTCATATACTCTGTACCACTACCTACAATTACAAAATACGAGTCATCCCGCTTTTCATTCTCCTCAATCACTTTCAATAAAAAATCTATCCCTTGAGGTTTTCCCAGATTACCCCCATAGATAAAAATCCTTTTTGATATAGGAATATTCAATTCTTTCAGCAGTTCACTCTCTTTCCTATCTCCTTTCAACCTTTCCTGAAACTCCACACTATTCGGACAGATTTCCACCTTTGCCGCATCAATGACAGGATTATGCTTCAACACATACTCACAGTTGGCAGGTGACATACAACCGATAAAGTCTGACAATTCATAAAGTTTTTCTTCCTTACTCCTGAACATCCTATAAAGAAAACTTTTCTTGGAGAACATACCCAAATCCACCGCATTCTGCGGAAAAATATCCTTCAGCATCAGATAGGTTTTAGCATTCCAGCGTTTTCTCAAGGTCTGGATTACCTTATTGAAGGTGATGGGAGGAGTGGAATAAAGAATAAGGTCGAACTTCACATCCCGCCAGTATTTATTAATGGCATGCAGATACTGGCTTTCCAACAATAAAGTGCCAATCCCCTTCTCTACAATATTCGTTTTCTGGATATTGAGTGTCTTTACCTTCAATATTCTTGCACCACCGTTCTCCATGACTCCGGTAGGCTGATGGAATCTCCGCTCATAAGGGGATACTATATACATGGCATGCCCGTTCCTTATAAATTCACGCATCAGGTCCGTATAGATGCCACGCTCTTCCAAGCCATTGATACGGGATATTGTCAAAAAAAGAATGTTCATCCCAGCAGTCAGAATTTTCTCCAAACCATCTTGTTCACCACCCCCGTATAGCTCTGAATCAACTTCACAACCTTGGCCGATACATTCTCATCCGTATAATTGGGCACCGGCAGGCCATCGTCCTCATTCCTGTTCATCTCCACGGCAGTATCTACAGCCTGAAGCAAGGATTTCCCGTCAATGCCGGCAAGGACAAAGATACCCTTGTCAAGAGCCTCGGGACGCTCCGTACTCGTACGGATGCATACAGCAGGGAAAGGATGCCCCACAGAAGTGAAGAAACTGCTCTCCTCAGGCAGGGTACCGCTGTCACTCACAACGGCATAGGCGTTCATCTGCAGGCAGTTGTAGTCGTGGAAACCGAGAGGTTCATGCTGAATCACACGTCTGTCAAGTGCAACG
>NZ_JBCNZM010000039.1:6392-37116 GCF_040227615.1 Bacteroides sp. RTP31139st1_H2_RTP31139_211217
CAGACGTTTCCTGCTACGGGGATGACAACTGTAAAGTATGGGCATGTCATATTTCTCGGCCATAGCGTTAACCGCGCTGAAAAGGGACAAGAAATTCTTCTCCGTGTCAATGTTCTCTTCCCGGTGCGCGGAGAGCAGGATATATTTCCCTTTCTGGAGATTCAATCTCTGGTGAATATCGCTGGACTCTATTTCTGCCAGGTTCCCATGCAGAACTTCAGCCATGGGCGAACCGGTTACGTATGTACGTTCTTTCGCCACGCCCGAAGCGTTCAGGTATCTGCGGGCATGCTCCGAATAGCAGAGGTTCACATCGGAAATGACGTCCACAATACGGCGGTTAGTCTCCTCAGGCAGGCACTCGTCAAAGCAGCGGTTGCCAGCCTCCATATGGAAGATGGGGATATGCAGGCGTTTCGCGCCTATCACGCTCAGGCAGGAGTTCGTGTCTCCCAACACCAGCACGGCATCCGGCTTCACCTGCACCATCAGTTTATAGCCGGCGTTGATAATATTGCCCATCGTGGCACCGAGGTCATCGCCGACGGCATCCATATACACATCGGGGTCTTTCAGCTTCAGGTCACGGAAGAAGACACCGTTCAGGTTATAGTCGTAATTCTGGCCGGTGTGGGCCAGAAGACAGTCAAAATAACTGCGGCATTTGTTGATGACAGCCGCCAGGCGGATGATTTCCGGACGGGTGCCCACTATAATCAGAAGTTTCAGTCTGCCGTTCTCCTGAAACCTGACTTGCGAATAATCCAATTTCATATCCATCTGTTCCTATATTCTTTAACTCGTTTCAGACTTTTTCAAAATAAGTGTCCGGACGTGCCGGGTCGAAACACTCGTTGCACCACATGAAGGTCACCAGGTCTTCCGTTTCCGAAAGGTTGACGATGTTGTGCGTATAGCCGGGAATCATCTCCACGACCTCCATCCTCCCGCCGCTTACCTCGAAGCTGACAACCTCCTCCGTACCTATCTTGCGGAGCTGTATCAGACCGTGCCCGCTCACCACCACAAACTTCTCGTTCTTGCTATGGTGCCAGTGCTGGCCTTTCGTAATGCCCGGCTTGGAGATGTTCACCGAGAACTGCCCGCGGTCGGAAGTACGGATAATCTCTGTAAAACTGCCGCGGTCGTCCACATTCATCTTCAGGGGATAGCTGAACCGTTCTTCAGGCAGGTATGAGAGGTATGTGGAATAGAGTTTCTTTGTAAAGGCATCGCTCAAATCCGGGACGGACAAGGTACCGGGCATTTGCCTGAAAGACCTTATCAGTTCCACAATGCCGCCCAAGGTAATGGTATGCACCACGGGCACTTCGCAATAATCCCCGTTGCGGTGTTCCCTGCCGCCCAGGGCAGAGACAAGCTCGTCCACCACATCGTCTATGTAAACCAGGTGCATCACCACCGAAGGGTCGTTCACCCGGATGGGCAAGTCATGGGCGATGTTGTTGCAGAAAGTGGCCACCGCGCTGTTATAGTTGGGGCGGCACCATTTGCCGAAAACATTCGGGAAGCGGTACACCAGTACCTTTGCACCCGTTTCCCTGGAGTACTCGAACAACAGTTGCTCCCCTGCCCGTTTCGATTCACCGTAAGGGTTGTCGAGTGCGGCCTGCGTGGAAGAGGAAATCATTACCGGACAGGTATTGCCGTACTTCTTCAATGTATCAAGCAGCGTGGAGGCGAAGCCGAAGTTCCCTTTCATAAACTCAGACGCATCCTTGGGACGGTTCACGCCCGCCAGATTGAAGACAAAGTCAGCCTGTTTGCAATAGACATCCAGTTCGGCAGGGTCACTGTCCATGTCATATTCGTAAATGGCAAGTTCCTCACCTGCAATGCCGTAATTACGGGCTTTCCCGTCACGGATGTTGTGCAGCTGGGATACAAGGTTCCGGCCGACAAACCCTCGGGCGCCGGTTACTAAGATTTTCATAAACTAATGGGATTGGATAGGATGGAAAAGTTAACAATGGCTATACTATTCACTCTTGATTTCCGCGCTCTTCGCCTTTTCCTCCATTCCGAGGTCTTCGCGGATGAAGCGGAGTTTCAAAAGAAGCTTTTTCATGCCCTCCACATCCAGGCGGGCGGTGTTATGGCTGTGATAGTCCTCTATACGGGCAATATCCTCATTGCCTTCCGTGAAGAACTTGTCATAGTTCAGGTCACGGGTGTCGCAGGGGATGCGGTAGTAGTCGCCCATGTCGACAGCCTTTGCCATCTCTTCGCGGGTTACCAGTGTCTCATACAGTTTCTCGCCGTGGCGCGTGCCGATGGTCTTCACCTCCGTCTCACCGTATTTCGGATCAACCTGCGCGTATGTTTCCTTCAAGGCCCGCGCCAGTACATCCAAGGTGGCGGCAGGAGCCTTCTGTACGAATAGGTCACCGTTATGCCCGTGCTCAAACGCATAGATTACCAGATCCACGGCATCGTCCAGCGTCATCATGAAGCGGGTCATGTTGGGGTCTGTTACCGTAATGGGCCTGCCGTTCTTTATCTGCTCCACCCACAACGGTATTACAGAACCGCGGCTTGCCATCACATTGCCGTAACGGGTACAGCAGATGGTTGTACCGGCTTCCTCACCCAGCGCACGGCCCTTGGCTATTGCCACCTTCTCCATCATGGCCTTGCTGATACCCATGGCATTGATGGGATAGGCGGCCTTGTCGGTAGAAAGCACCACCACATTCTTTACACCATGCGCTATGGCGGATTCCAGTACATTATCCGTACCGATCACATTGGTCTGCACAGCCTGCAACGGAAAGAACTCGCAGCTGGGAACCTGCTTCAAAGCAGCGGCAGAAAACACATAATCCACTCCCATCATTGCACCGTCCACAGACTGACGGTCACGCACATTACCTATGTAGAACTTTACCTTGGGATTTTGCAGGTGATGACGCATGTCATCCTGCTTTTTCTCGTCACGACTAAAGATGCGGATTTCCTTGATGTCTGAATCAAGAAAACGACGTAATACGGCATTACCGAAGGAACCGGTACCGCCAGTGATTAATAAGACTTTATCTTTAAAAATCGACATAATAATGTTTAGTAATTTCCAATTTAATAATATAAATTCTTATAAGTAAGTCAAACTAACTAATCTACTTATTCTTTGTCTATAAAATAATTTCTCCTTTCCCATTTTAGAATCTGCATTTTAGGTATCACCATAGGTTTCGTCTTCATCCACATTGTCCCCCAGCTTAATCCAAGCCCAAAAGAGGACATCAACAAGGTAGTCTCTTCCTGCATCAACCGTTCACGCAAGCGGCTCACCATTAATGAAGGAATGGAAGCTCCACCCAAGTTTCCAAACTCCTCCAGGTTATAAGGAACCTTCTCTTTGGGCAACTTCAACTTCTTCACAATACGATCCACAATCATCTTGTTCGCCTGGTGAATCAAGAAATAGTCTATATCCGTTTCACGATTAATTTTATAATCGTCTAAAAAGGTTTCGACGGATCTAGGAGGACGGGATATAGCGAAAGAAAAGACATTCATTCCATTTATCAATGTATGAATAGGAGCACGCACAATACCATTGCCAAAATCTTCATATTCAAAGGAAGCAGGTGTAGCCGGATGGCGAAAACCACCGTGAGGGGTCATCAAAGCTTCATGTCCCTTACCGTAGGTATGAAAATCAACTACAATATCATTGGCAGTCTCATCATATTCCAAAGCTATGGCTGTACCGCAGTCACCGAATAAAGGTATACGGCTTTTGTCTTTCATGGACCCCATCCGCAAAGCCGTATCACCTACAAGCAACAAGGCACGCTTTACATTACCTGCCGTCAACAGGTTACCGGCAACTGTTATGGCATACATACACCCACAACAACCCATTGGAATATCCATACAGAAACAATTTTCCGACAAGCCAAGCCTGTCTTGCAATATGCAGGAAGTAGGAGGAGTACGATAATCACCCGTAACAGACTCAAACAACAATACATCAATACTGTCCTTCTCCCAACCCAGCTCTTCAAGCAGTTTCTCGGCAGCAGCCTGGCACATATCCGAGGCGCACATTGTGTCCGGAGCGATATGCCTTTCTTTTATACCGACTGTATTATCGAATACATCAGCTTCCTCTTGGGAAAGAAGTCCCAGTTCGGAAGTTTTTACCACATTCTCCGGAACGGTCATAGCCACTCCCTTCATGCCGACATTCTTAATTTCCCATCTTGCCATTATCTTGACCCTTAAAGTTCAACTTCGTATTTTTTCAATATCTCACGTCCCTTTCCATAGGAAGTAAATTCCATGATATCCTCTGGGTCAAACATTACGTCAAAGGACTCTTCCAGCAATGCGATTATATTCAGTTGGTGAACAGAATCCCAGGATTCCACACTGTCTTTTGAAAAACTATCGTTCAACACTGCACTATCCACCCCAAACACTTCTACAAAAGCGTCATTATACTTTTCAATATTCGTCATCGTTCCTATCTTTTTTATGAATTCAACTTACTATACAATATTTTTCCCGCCTCATTCTTAGGTATGTCAGCAATCACTTTTACCTCAAAAGCCGAGGCTACCAGTTTGGTCTTTTCAACCAGTATCTCCTTTACAGCCACCGCATGTTTTTCATCGGTCAAATAGACGGTCATCTTATCGTCTGTACCCACACAAGCACACTCTATCGGATATTTCCCTTTGATTATCTGCTCGCACTCATCCAGACCGATGCGCATGCCAAACAGCTTCAAAAAACGTCCCATACGCCCCACAATGTAATAACAACCGTCCTCATCCCTGTAAGCCAAGTCACCGGTACGCATAAAGCCATTACGTTCATCGCCCAGCAGCAAATCTTCCCGACTGCAGGCATATCCCATTGTCACATTCCTGCCACGATAGCACATTTCACCTTCCGTGTGAGAACCTTCTATCACATTTCCGTCACTATCTATCAAGGACAGTTCCGCATTGGGAACTGCCCAGCCTATACTTCCGCACTTGGATATTGCATATTCAGCAGGAAGATAGGCCATGCGGGCAGTACCTTCAGACTGGCCGTAAGTAGCTATCCAGCGTTTGCCAGTATCACGGCAATATTCAGCAAACTTCAGATTCAGCTGGCGAGGCATCTTACCGCCACCCTGAGTAAGCAAAGACAAATCAGGCAAATCCATACGGAAGAAACGCATCAGATTCAAAATTTCAAAGCTGTAGGGCACTCCTGTAAAACTGGTGGCCCGCTGTTCCTTCATGAAACTCCAGAAAGCCTTGTCCGTCATGCTTTGGTGGGTTATCAATATAGTGGCACCCACATATAGGTGGCTAAATACTACGGACAGCCCCATTGTATAATACAATGGCAGCACCAGCAATGGACGGTCAGCGGAGGTCAGTCCAAAGAAAGTGGAGATATTCAGGGCTGCCGCCTCTATATTCTCATATTTATGACGAACCAATTTGGGACTTCCCGTAGAGCCGGAAGTCGGCAGCAGATGGGACAAGTCATCATGTACCCTACATGGTTCCATTCCGGTACATAGTAAAGTATAGCCATAATACTCATACACAGACTCATATTGCAGTGTGTCTGCCATCGATGATGGTACACACACATAAGGAGGACGGTAAATCTCAAACAAATTATGAAAAAGCCCTTCCTCAATATGAGCATTCAATATCAAGGGGACATTACCGGAATTAATGCTACCGATACTCCATGCTATCCCACCAACATTATTTTCTGTCAACAAGAACAACAGGGAACGCTGAGGAAGTAAAGCACCGATTTTCTCCGAAAATGCCGACAACTCCCCGTACTTCAAGACAGCCCCCGAAGCATCTATTGTGGCAACCGCCTCTTGTGGTCGCTCGTTCAAACTTAATATCATCTTATTTTTATCTTAAATGGAAGCGCAACCGTCAACCCCCAATATCTGTCCCGATATATAGGATGAACGGTCTGATGCCAGAAAGGCACAGGCATTGGCCACGTCCAAGGGAGTCCCCAAACGACCCAATGCGATTCTCTGGATACGGTTGTCAATTTTCTCACCGCTCTCTTCGTAAAGTTCGGAAAAACGCTCCGTCTTTACAATGCCCGGAGCCACCGCATTCACACGGATTCCTTGAGATGCCAGTTCCTTGGCAGCAGACTTGGTGAAAGCTATGATCGCCCCCTTGGTTGCTGAATAGGCAGACTGGCCGGGAGAGCCGAGTACAGCTGTCACCGAAGCTATATTCACAATGGAGCCGCCATGTCCTCTGGCCATCAGCCGGGAAACCAGCTGTACCATTTCTATCACAGCTATGACATTCACCCTAAACATAAGCTCGGTCTCCGGACGAAGTATCATGCCGATCTTCTTGTTGAACACAACACCCGCATTGTTCACCAATACATCAATCCGTCTTTCCTGCTTGAATACAGACATAAAGGCTGATTTTACAGCCACAGCATCAGTCACGTCAAAATACAAAGGACACACACGTGTGCCGTATTTCTCCGAACAAGCTTTCGCCCATTCATCCATAACTCCCTCTACACGGTCACAGGCATAAACCAAAGCACCATCCGAAGCAAAACGTTCGGCTATCGATTTACCAATGCCTTGTGCAGCACCGGTAATGATACATACCTTATTCTCTAAAAATCTTTCCATATCAATCATTTCAGGCTACGCCCACCATCGATTACCAGATTAGTTCCGGTAACCCATGATGCGGCATCCGACAACAAATAGATGATGGCATAAGCCACCTCACTTGGTTCTCCGTAACGTTTCAAAGGATATTGTTCTACATCTTTGGCTACATCTTCTTCTGTCAACATCCGATTGGATATCAAAGGGGTATTTATTCTTCCAGGATGTACAGCATTACATCGAATCCCCTTTCCAGCCAACTCTAAAGCTGCATATTTCATATAAGCACTCAATGCACTTTTAGAAGTTCCATAAATACCATTAGCTGGAGCAACATTATTGTAACCAGAAATTGAAGCAGTAAACACCACAGAAGAATTATTTTTAAGCCTCTTTCTCTTCACCAACAGTTTTAATAAAAGCATTGGAGAAAAACAATTTATCCGAAACACCTCATCTAATACCTCCAAAGAATAAAATTGTAAAGGAAGCATCTTTCCTATTCCGGCATTACTGACAAACCCGTCCAACAAAGGAAGCCGAGAAACCAAATCTTCACAAGCTTCTTCATTCGTCAAATCAGCAACAAGAATAGAATGACCATTGCCTAAATCTGCCAATTGTTCCTTGGTTTCTTGTAAGGCTTTCTCATTTCGACCGGTTAAAACCAACGCAGCCCCCAATCTTGAACATTCTATAGCAGTAGCACGTCCAATACCAGATGAAGCACCTGTTACAAGTATTGTCTTGCCTCTCAAAGAGAAAGGATTATACATCTACTTTTTATCCATTATTCTGTTAAACAAATCACTGATAGTTTGAGAACTACGAATATCCTCACCATTTATGGTTATCCCATAAACCTCATCCACCATTGCAATGACTGACAAAGCAATTAATGAAGACCATTCATCCAGTTCTCTAAACTTAGTTCCAGCACCCAACATTTCAACTGTTGTATCATCAAACTGTTCCGCAAAATTTTCAATAAAATCTTTGATTTCCATAACTATATATATTTAAACTAATTTCTTAGCAGGATTACCGAATACGGTTGTACCAGCTTTAACTCTTCTAATAACAAAACTACATGCACCTACATGGACATTATCTTCGACTATCACTTTATGATTAATGACCGCAGAAGTATGAATTGTTGTCTCGTTTCCTATTTGAATTCCTCCGACACAAGTAACATGAGTATCTATTCTGTTAAAATCACCAATCTTAGCATCATGCCCTATCACTGTGTACGATTGAATCATGTTGTAACTACCTATGCTACAATCAGCTCCCAAAGAGGTAAAAGCACCTATCACATTACCTTCGCCCATGCGAACATTTGACCCTATTCGAGCTGTACTGTGAACGATATTGATAAACTTGGCATTCCGTTCCATCAAGTACTCAATACAAACCCTTCTTGATTCGCCACCAATAGAGAACGTAAAGACATCATCCACTTCGGGCAAATAATGGGATATTGTCCCCAACATAGGAGGATAATCCTCAAAACCATCCAGTGCAGATAAGTTGTCGTCTATGAATCCCTTGATAGTATACTCTATGCCATAACCTATACTCTCACGAGCTACGTCAAAAATGGTGCGTCCCATACCACCAGCACCGATTATTACTAAATTCTTCATTATATCAATCAAAAAATGTGGGCATAAAATCATCATAGTAGAGCCGAGTATCCATATAACACTGCCTATTGTGTTCTTTCTCTAAAATAGACAAAGACCGCAATGAATACTCATCTATCAAATCATCTTCGAATGAGAAAATTATATAGCCCCTTGCTCTGTAGTAATTAAGCAACATATTATCATTTCGCAAAAAAACTTTCACGCCATTTCTCAATAGCTGGATAATATTACCTGATGCCTCTTGACGTCGCTGTCCGAAGATGGCAACATCCACTTTTTCAAGTAATCTGAAATACTCTTCCTTCGGTAAATAAGTAGTTATCGGAGAAAATGAATTTCCAAACAACTTATCACCCATCTTAACGACACCCCGTTTCACCCAACTACTACCATAAGATAATGGTACTATCACATCGTATTGCTTGGTGCAATTAAGCTCTTTAAGCCTACGAAATACAGTTTTATGATTACCGAAAGCTGAAGCCTGATGGTTTACCATTATTGTTGCAGTCTGCCTATCTTTCAGGTCAAAAAGATAAGGTGGTGCTTCTCCTCGCTTACTGGCTGAGTAAGCAAATAACTTATACTTTATAGGAACATTAAAGTATTTCTTCAACAAATCATAATCATCCTTAAACCAAAAACAGAAATAATCTATATGAGGAAGCATTTCCATCACTACTGACGGCAAATAACGTCTACACAACTTACGAATGAGCTTACTACATGCATTGGGCACATAATAAGAAGATATTTTAAAAGGCGAAAAAGGTTCATCCAATAATTTATAGTTCTTTTCATACCCCAACGTCTGATAAAGTTCATATCCCCAGAACAGCCAGTACACAGTAAACTTTCTTTTCGTCTGGAGGAATTTCAAGATTGATGCAAACTTAATCGAACACCCATGAAACACTATCTTATCAATATCATTGTCAACGCATAGCTTCCAAAGTTTCCCAAAGTTTCGTTCATCATAAAGATTCAATATAACAAAATTCTCTGGATGTTTGATTATTCTCAATGCGCCTGTTTTCTTTAGGATAACGAAAGTATTCGTATTGGGATAATACTCCTCAAACACACGCCTTGAATGTTCTATAAAGTTATGGTCAAAACCTATATGTAAAGCCGACATAATTTATTTGTTTTCTAACTTCAAAATGGGTAAACTCAATATAAAAAGGTAGAGCCATATTGGTTTCAAAGGATAATCACGGATTAAGTTACCTACGATGAATACTATCAAGAAGCCCAAAGTCCAAATAGAGCGATAATTCCAATAATAAGCCACCAGAAACAGCAGTAACAACACTGTACCCAATACCCCTCGGATAAAGAAATATCGTTTGTAACCAGCACATCCAATCGTAATGTTTTGATTGGCATTTTTCTCACTACCAAATGCGTCTCTTCCCATACCCGTCCACACTTTACTACTAGATAGGTATTTGTCAAATTCCGCATCGAAGTACATGGATGTTCTATTATTACCCACCATCTCACCATCTTCAAACTCTATACGATGGAAAATCATCTGATAAAGTACGTTATCTCCATTATTGTAGAAATAAGATATTATACCAACTGTAGCAAAAAGACTTCCAAATACAATAATCCAAATAATTTTTCTCATTTGGATGAAATATATTATCACTGCCCCGACCAACAAACCATACGCTGCAAGTGACAAAGAGAACAACACCCCTGCCAGCAAGATTTTATTTCCAAATTCACGCAAACGAAAGCGGTTTATACAAAGTAAGAACACACACATCGTGCCCAAATGTCCTGGTTCTAAAAAAAATCCGGCAAAGCGGGGTACAAGTTGTAGGTCTGGATCACCATTCAGATTGAATAAATAATAGATAGTGTGATAGTAATATGGGTCTGAAGCATCCGTATAATGAGGCAATGGAAACTTCAACAAGAACAATATCCAACCGACCAATGAAATACCTACACAAAACTGAATCACCTTTATGACAAAGTTTAGTATCTGCCTTTTGAACTGAACAGGAATAAGTATCAGTATTTCGGTACAAAACAGCGTTGACATAGAAGCTAGGATAGCTATCGGATTCAAGTCGGATACGCACAAAGTTTCATATGCGAACAAGAAAAGAAGCAAAGCCATACTATGAAATACACTAATATATGTATATCTAAAATGATTGACATACAATCTTAAGTGAAACAAAAAAACAGCTATGCCAAAAACAACAATAATAATCTCGGGTATTGGTCTTACCCACAGAATACGTTGAGACTTGAACATCAGCAACAGCACGGCAAAAGCCAACACAAAGATGTCAAATTTTGGCTTTGTAATAGCTACTTTACTTTCGTACAGGAATTCAGTCATTCTCAGAAAAATAATTGTATAGTAGTTTGATTAACGGCTTATGTATATCGTTATACCCATCAATATATTCTGATGCACTACCGCTGCATATAATGACAAAGCCCATTTGATGCTTAGGGTCGAATATCATTGCACTTTTCAGTCCAAATCCGCCCCCAGTCTGTCCGTACAATGTTGTATTGGGAACTAAACCACGATACTGCCGAAATGCAAAACCGTAATTGTTCTTTCCTACATAATTCTCACGCATCATCATTTCACTTCTTAATGACAGTATGGTAGCCTGCCTAAGAGTACCACCTTTCATGTGCATCATCATATACTTGGCCAAATCTGTAGTAGTTATTTTCATACCAGAATCGGGATAAACCAACCCTATAGATTTACCTAATGTATAATGAGTCTGAATTTGATATCTATAAGGACGATAGGCTTCATCGTCCTCTCTAAACGCCCCCGATTCCTTATTATAACGATAGAGCCTAACAAACTTGGTTGAATCTAACAAATTGCAATTAAAACCACCTTGAATATCAAGCGGCTTCATTATTCTACTATCAATCTCAGTGTCAAATCTATTTCCAGTAGCCCCCTCTATCACCGCACCGAGTAGCAAATAATTGTAATTGCAATATTTGTACTCCATACCAGGTTTAGTTTCAGAAAAGCACTTAGCATAGTTGTCAGAAATAATAGGATTGATTATGTCAAGCGACCACCAACGTTGTGAATCATTAATGCTTGATGTGTGAGTAAGCAACATCCTTACAGTTATGGGCTTATCTCTATAGGAAGGATTTCGCAAAGGGAATTTGAGAAATTTCTGAACATCATCATCCAAGTTCAAAACACCTTCTTCTACAAGTTGCAATATGGTGGTAGCCACAAAGGTTTTTGATACAGAAGCAATACGAAATAGGTCATCATTCTTCAAAAGTATTCCTTGATTGTTAACTGTTGGTACTTCTTTATATCCCCAAGAATGAACATAAACAATAGAATCTCCTTTGACAACCGCAATTCCCAGACCTGTCATTTTCATCTTGTTAAAAATGGCCTCTATCTGAGCCTCAAGAGATGAATGATTCTCATTATCAGAAGCTACACCAGAAAATGCACATTCCAACAAGACAAAAATAAATAATATCGTTTTACAGCCTACTCGCAGCATAACTATTCCTTAAATGTCTCACCTTCTTGGCAAATACGGACAATGAATAATCGCCACGCTCCATCCATTCCTCATAGTCTGCCCTCAAAAGAGAATATACACACTGATCATGGTACTTCCCATCCTTATAGATGGCTTCACGATATATTCCTTCCAACTTATATCCACTAGCTTCCATAATTACTCTTGAAGCAATATGTTCTGATAAACATTTACCTTCGTAGCGATTGATATTAAGATGATTAAACACCAATTCTCGGATAAGCATTCCTACCTCATACCTAATGATACCATCTTGATAAAGAGGGTCTATTACTATCCCCCCACCCACGGCTGTACGGTTGAGATAATCTATATTATTGACCGAGACATATCCTACCATCTTCCGGCTATCGTCATTCAAACAAATAGCTAAATAAATATCTTTTCGGTTATCCATCATTTTTGATTTAACCCACTCCTTTTCAATTTCCAATGAAACATATTTAAACGAAGTGGAAACTAATTTCTGGATTTCAAAATCATTTCTCCACTTATTGATAAGAAGAGCATCTTCTATCTCAAACCCCCTCAAAAAAATACTATTTCCCATCAAGCTAAAAGTTTTATTATATAATCCATTTCCTCTCTTCCATATCTTTGATCTATAGGCAATGCTATTATATTATTAGTCAATTCATATTCCAACATATCTTCCGAACACCATTTCAAAACATTCGGCCAATATGTAGCTATATATATTCTGTTATCTATTAATTTTTTACGTAATGTTTTATCATCCACATAATAAGGATAAACCATAGGACATTCAAACAAGTCCAAAGAATCTATATTCAGTAAATTGTTCCTTAATAGAGCCTCATGAAGAATATTGAAATTATCTATTCGTTTCTTCTTTATATGTTCATAATCTATTCCACATAAAATGTTACAAGTCAATCGTGACATTTTAGAAATTGGAATATAATCAAGAGCATCATCATTATATCTAAAAGAAATATAACCCTGCTCAGCTCCTTCATCAATCCGTTGTAACAAATGCTGCATCCGCATATAAGAATAATGATAAGTAATATCTCGGTTTAAGCAACAGTCTGTGTATAAATATCCTCCGTCAGATACTCCTAAGAATTTTCGAGGAGAATAAAAAGTGTCTATACCATCTATACGAGAAGCAAAAAATGCTTGTGCATTATCAACAATCAGTTGTGTCCCATAAATGGTAACCAACTTTTCCACACAACTCTGCTTTAATCCAAAATAGTTGGTATAAAGAAATGCTTCTTCCGGAAGTAGTTTTGTTATACCAATAGGTTCCAACAACTCATTTATAGAATAAAACTCGTAAGAAATATGATGTTTCTCCAAAGGTTGCAACATCACTTCACATGTATAATAAGGTATATAAACTTTTTTGTAATTACGAGCTAATAATATATATTCAAAACAGTTACGAGCTGTATTCAGTGAAATAGCATCTTTATGATACTCCTCTCCTTTATGTAATTCCAACTCAAAGTATCCCCCTATTGCTTCCATTATCTCACATTCACCTTCAACCATTGACGTTGTGTAGCCAAAGCATGTTCCAATTCTTTCAAAGAATCAAATTTCAAAATCAACATTCCTATAGCATTGTTCGCTCCTTCAAAGCTCTCTACTTCATCCCCGACCTCTACCCACAAATCTTCTTCAACAATTTCTGCCGAAAAGCTCTTTGATATTTCAAGCCCCATAAAACGCCCTGCATTATCAGCATGAAGTACAATTTCTGCCCAATATCCTTGGTAAGTTTTTTGCTTTATTTCTCCAATAGTATCTCCTACTGAGGCACACACAGCAGCAGTAATAAGATCCACTCCTGTAGCATAACGAATCATTTCTGAAAGCCGATTACCTCCTCCACGTGGAGAAACTTCCATAATATAAGGCTTGCCATCCACACCAATCCGTGTTTCTATATTATACACAGAAGTATTCATATTCAAAAGTTTAAGCAATCGTTGTAGTTCAAAACTAAGTTCTGACTCTTGCTGTATAGTCATAGTAGAAGGCCATGAGTATGCAGCTGGAACGAATGTACTTGCCGCATACTCATCAAAACGCTGGGCAGAAAATGAGACAAACTTAAGTTCTCCGTTTATTGAAAAACAATCGCTATCCGAAGAACAACCTTCTTTCTCTATAAACTGTTCTACAATGATTTTATTCTTGATTGAATGGGCAAAAGCATGCAATAAAGCTTCTTTCAAATTCTTTTCTTTATCTACACGAGTCACCCCCTTAGAACCTGCTGAATCTGTAGGCTTTACTATAAGAGGGTAAGAAAATATAGCAAGATCCGACAAAGCATCCTCTAAAGAGGAAAAAGCCAAACTCCAAGGTACATTAAATCCATGAATAGCTAAAAACTCTCTGAACTTATCTTTATTCTGAAGAATCTCTACAGATTCGTACGGACCAAAAGAAGGAAGAGACATTTTGTTCTGCACATAAGAAGCCGCCACAACTCCAGGATCAACACCAAACGACATAATACCATCTATTTCTTTCTCACACGCAACCTTCAATACTGCCTCTTTATCAACAATACTCACATTTACGTATTCATCACTATATCTATGTGCAATATTATCGGGCAAATAATCCGCTGTAATCACATAATAGCCTTGTTTATGAGCTGCATCTATCACGGGAAGAAGGTAACGAATACCTCCTAAAAGCATGAGTTTCTTCTGTTTCATTTTTTACCTCACAATTAACTCGAAAGTTCTTTGGATATCTGAATCATTCAGATTATGATACATCGGCAAGCAAATCACACTATCGGCTACTTTAGAGGCAACCGGTAAATTTTCGGGTTGAGCAGATTCCAGTCCGCGATAAGCAGAAAATTCACTAATCAAAGGATAGAAATAACGACGTCCCAACACATTCTGTCCTTTCATCTTGAAATAGAGTTCATCACGTGTCATTCCATATTTTTCCGCATCAATAAAAATCGGAAAATAGGAATAGTTATGACGTACGCCAGGCATATCCTCCATAAAACTGATACCCTCCACACCACGTAATGCTTCACGGTATTTTACAGCTGTCCGATGGCGAGATTCAATAGCTGCATCCACCTGCTTCAGATTTAGCAAACCATAGGCACTGCGCACTTCATCCATCTTGCCATTTATGCCAGGAGCCACAATCGTAGTTTCATCTGCAAAACCAAAATTCTTCAAATAGTCGATACGCCTTTTCGTTTTTTCATCTTTGCATATCAAAGCACCACCTTCAATGGTATTATAAACTTTTGTTGCGTGAAAACTTAAAGTGGACATATCACCGGCCTCCAAAATAGACTTACCGTTCACTTCTACTCCGAAGGCATGGGCAGCATCATAAATTACTTTCAATCCATATTTGTCAGCTATTTCTTGAATACGTGACGTATCACAAGGCTTACCATAAACATGGACAGGCATTATAGCCGTAGTTTTTGGAGTAATGGCAGCCTCTATTTTATCCGGATCAATATTACAAGTGACAGGGTCGATATCCACAAACACAGGCTTGATGCCGTTCCACCACAAGGAATGTGTAGTAGCCACAAAACTATAAGGAGTAGTAATTACTTCACCGGTAATGCGCAATGCCTGCAATGCACATATCAAAGGTAATGTACCATTTGTAAAAAGACTGACATAAGGTACTTTCAAATACTCACACAAGGCTTTTTCCAGTTCTTTATGATAATACCCATTATTTGTCAACCACTTACGATTCCAAATATCTTCCAAATAAGGTATAAAATCTTCCAAGGAAGGAAGTAACGGAGAAGTTACTGTAATAACTTTATTTTCCATTTTTATTTAAGTATATGATTTCCGCTTTAAGAGAGAAAGAGTCACTTGTCTTAATTCAAGATATTCCGGAAGAGCAGTCCTTTCATAAACCAGATAAGCAAGAGAAACTCCTAACAGTAATTGTAAAGGAAGAAGCAGGTAAACGGACAATCTAAAAAAAGACAATCCCCACATGGCAGCAGCCACAGCTATAGATACACAAAATGTAGGTAGTATGTCCTTTATCTGTTTCACAGTAGGATAGTTTATCAAATCGGCAGAATAATAACTATTCAAGAAATAAGCAACAAAAGAATTAAGTACACTACCCCACAACATACATTCTATCCCCCCAAATACCCCCAATGCAATAGGACCTATGGCAAGAATCTTTTTTATTATTTCCAATTTCAAGAATAAATCCGAACGCCCTTTGACTTTCAGGATATTCAGATTGATGGCATGAAGCGGATAAAGCATGCCCGAAAAGCAAATAATCTGCAAATAGCCAGCAGCAGGTAGCCACTTCTCTCCTATAAGAATTATAATTAACGGCTTTGCCATCGCTGCTAATCCAAGCATACATGCAAACGTCACCAACATCGTTGATTTTATGACTTTCCTATAAGCTCCGCACAAACGCTCCGGCTCATTTTGAATGGAACTAAGCACAGGATAGCTGACCCGTTGGACAACAGTGGTCAGATTACTAGAAAATATAGTATTAAATTGTTTGGCCCGGGTATATTGCCCCAATACAAATGAAGTAAAGAAACGACCTATGACCAAATAATAAATATCCTTATAAATAGTATCCAACAATCCGGAAACAAGTAGTTTGGAACCAAAACCAAACATTTCCTTGAAACTCTTGGCAGAAAACTCAAAAACAGGCTTCCACTTACAATACCCCCACAAAAAAACCGTATTCAACAGCTGACGGGACAATTGCTGTCCAACCAAACTCCAGACTCCCATTCCAGATAAAGCCATCCCTATGCCGACAACACCACTACTGATGGAAGCTATCAAAGAAACTTTAGTTTGTGTCTTAAAGTTTATATTCCGAATAAATATGGTACGGGGAATAATAGCCAATGCATTTACAATCAGCACAAAACCTATGACCCTCATAACATCAACCAAAACAGGCTCTCTGAAAAAAGCGCTAATAGCAGGAGAAACAAAAAATAAAAGAATATAGAGTGAAATACTAACTATAAGATTAAAATAGAAGACAGTATTATAATCAATACGTTCAATATCCACCTTACGTATCAACGCATTGGAAAAGCCACTGTCTATAATCGAATCGGACACCGCTATAAAAATAGCAATCATGGCCATAACCCCATACTCTTCCGGTGTCAATAAACGTGCCAAGACAAGCCCTACCAGAAAGGTTATGCCCGAGTTGGCTATGTTGTCAATAAAACTCCACCCTACTCCACGGGCGGTCTTATCTCTCAAAGATCCCTGCATGCAATAGACAGAATTATCACCTTAAACCTTCGGAATATTTTTCTTCCTCATGCTATACAACAAATCCTTTCCCATAAGAATCCAGCCAATACATCCCATCCCTGTCAGAAAAATGACTCCTATCAGAATCATAGCCTTACTCGGTTTTGACGCCTTTACAGGAATAGTAGCAGGCTCAACAATTGTATAAACAGGGGTTATCTCCTGCACCTTTGCCTCTGCTATCTGCAATTGCTGTGCAACGGATGTATAGACTTGATAAGCAAGATTCATCTCATTTTCTAGACGCACTTGTTCGGCACGATAACTCTGGAGGATGATATTTTTGTTGGCATCGGCAAACTTGGCATAATTCTCCTGCGCCATCTCATATTCTTTCTTCTTACGTTCAAAAAGCTTTTCTTGAAAATGAAAATCCTTACGGGCTTTATTAGTACGATAATCAATAATGTAAGACTGCAACCTATTTACAACAGTATCTGTCAGACATGCTGAAATACGGGGATCCTGCATCGTGACAGAAATTGTAGTAACCCCGGTCTTTTTATCTACCGAAACACCTATATGATCACTCAGTGCTTTCACAATATCAGTCTGCTCTTTTGTCAGCTGAAAAGGATCTAATTTTTCCACCTCTTCTTCTGATTCCTTAAACAGAGAAACAATCCAGCCTAAAGCCTTGAATGGGGCAGATATGATATACGACCACCATGGCACACGCTGGTATTCGTCCATATAATCATAAAGTGTGGTGTTTATCTCCCCATCCATATCCCGGATAGGGACATCAAACAACCCTGTCACAAAAGGAGTGGAACTCACAATATCCGGATATAAATCAGGATAAATCGCATCAGACCCAGAAGATGTATTCAGACTAATGCCTGCCAAACTTGCCAGTGAGGAAAGGCTTCCTCCCTTATTATCAGAAGCTTCCGGAGCAATCATTACACTTGCTGTATATTCCTTGGGAATACTAAAAGCAATCACCAGTCCCACAATCACTGCATAGCCGCAACACTTCAATATCCACCTGCGCTCTGCCCAGACCTTCAAAGCAAGCTCAAGCAAATCAATCTCCTCTTCCTGTGGATGTTTATTCTGTTGTCCGTCATTCATATCAGCATCCTTTCTTTTTATATCTTCCACTTGTTTCTTATTTAAAAGCATTAGTCAACGTAGCCACCATCGCCGCAATCGTCGCAGTCATGGAGCTCATACCCATAATCTCGGAAAGCTGGAGACGCTTCCTCTCAGACTTCGTGGGAACCACAATCTCACAACCCGGCTGGATTAAATCACTGTCACTCTTCTTAGCACGGGCTACCGTACCATTCAGATAAATGATGTATGCTTTCTTCTTTTTCGCATTTTCGCCATAACCACCTGCCATATTGATATAATGTTTCAGCTTGGCATCTTTCTCCCAGGTTACTGTATTAGGATACATCACTGAACCGCTGATCTTCACCGTATTGACGTATTCAGGAATATAAACGATATCTCCCTCACGCAGGACAATATCATAGTCACTTCCCGGATTAAACAGAGCCTTTTCCATATCGATGCCTACTGCGTAAGTCTCAGAGATGGCAAGCTTGTTCACTGCAATGCTATCGGAACCTTCACCGCCCTGTGCCATGCGAAGCACATCCGTCTCACGCCGACGTTCCTCATCATTGCGCTTGCGAATCAAACGTCCCCCCTTTATATATGCCGCCGGAGTAATTCCGCCTGCACGACCTATCACATCACTCAGACGTTCATTCTTTTTCAACAACGAATAGCTGCCGCTGAAAAGCACCTCACCCGCAACCGTCACCATGCGCTGAACTTGGTAGGCAGGACTGCGACGAACCTGGACTACATCGAAAGGTTGCAGGTAGAAACTACCGGCACCCGTCAGAAGACCGTCCTTGATGTCAAAGGTGAATGTCTCCGCAAGCTTGCTGCTGTAGGCAGTACTCTTGGGATCCTTGATGCGGCGCGTCACGCTCACACAGGTAGTGGCGGCAGCCTCAGTAAGACCTCCCGCCTGGACAATCATATCCTCTATCGTTAAGTTGTCGGAGTATAGGAAAGTACCGGGATTGAGCACCTCACCATAAATGGAGACCGTCTCGCTCTCCTTCAGGTCGTGGATACCGGGAACATACAGATGATCGTTCTTCTGAAGGGGTATATCAGAAACCGTACCGTTCATAATACCCTCCAGATCAACGGCAACCATTTCGTGCGTAAGATCTTCACGCTCACGGTCCAGAAGGACCCGGGCAAGGAAAGCATCTCCCCGGAGTCCCTCAGCCTTCTTTATCAGCTGCTTCACCGTATTCACCTCACCGTCCAACTGATAAAGCCCCGGACGATAGACGGCACCACTGACCTCAACCTTGTTCTCAAAACGGTCGAGTACGGCGTCAACCGTCATTAAGTCACCGTCGTCTAAACGGAATACGGAATAGTCCATCTCATCCACATTATATACTTGATGTTCACGTCCGCTTTTACGGATGATGCGTACAGCCTTCTTATAGGCATCTCCCATAAAGCCACCCGCATACTTCAGTAAGGAAGCAACCGTCTCGGCAGGCTTCATTTCATAATACATGGGACGTTTCACCTTACCTACTATCTCGACCAACGACTGGTAGGGACTCACGATAATCACATCGCCCTCCTGCAGACGGACATCGTCATTCATCTTGCCCTGCATGATGAACTCATAGACGTCCAAATGCTCTATCGTCTCTCCGTTACGAACCAGACGGATGTCACGCAAGCTACCGATATTATTCACACCACCGGCACGGTACAAGGCATGGAAAACCGTAGAAAAGGCCGAAAGTGTATAAGTACCCGGCACCGTGACCTCACCCATAATATGAATCTGAATGGTACGTATATCGCCTAAAGTCAGACGGATCTGTGAATTGGGATCCCCCCCTCCGATACCGGAATAGATCTTGGACAGTTCCCGTTGCAGATAAGCGTTGGCTTCTTTAACAGTCATGCCGTTCAGATAAACGGGACCGAGATCTTTCACCTGGATACTACCCTCGGGACTGATGGTCTGGCGGATGGTATTCTCGGAAGCTCCCCAAATATCTATGATCACCTCGTCACCGGGCCCCAGCCGATAATTTGCCGGAGTAGCCAGATTCACACTAGGTTCAAAGGAGAGATTACGGTTCTGGAACAGATTATGACCGAAAATCTGTATGCCGGCAGCCTCAGGGGCGGACTGGCTTTCAAGTCTCTCATCAACAACCGCTTTCTGGTCATCCAGTTCGGCAGCCTCGTAGGATTCTCCCACAGCAACCGAACGCTTGCGCATCTGTGAGGGAGCTTCGGAACCCGGGACAGCAACACCCGAGTTCTCATATTTATCCTTGATGCGGAGCACCTGTTCGCGGGTCACACCACGGCGCAACAGTTCGGCAGTCATCTGCTTCTGAGATTTTCCGGCTGCCTGTGCTTGTTTCACATATTCAACCACTTGCTCGTCGGACATGCGCTGGGCATAGGCAGAACCGAAGAAAATAAAAAGACATAAAATCAGAAATAAGATTCGACGCATAATTTAATGTTTGTTAGATTCTTATATGTCACACACTGAAAAAATCAAACTAATCCGGGAAGGTGGAACCAAAGGTGATTTATATTTATTACTTCGCGTAGTAATGAAAGAGTTAGTACCACGCTTCCCGGATATTCAATAGATATTGGGCATCTACTAAAGGGGGGATAACCCACTTTGAGTTATATTTTTAATCAAATAATAAGTTATTTTACTATATTCATTGGCAGAAATGCCATATAATCCGTTTCTCTGGAGGCTATTTTTCGTAATACAATGCGTGGAATCCTTTTCACTCATTACATGAATATATCACTTGTATGTTTAGCTCTATATGTCTTTAACTTTTCCCGTGTCTCTTACATTCTCCACTCCATTTTTTTTTGCCTTGCGAGAAAACTTTCACCTGTTTTAGTCCTCAAGATATTCCCACGGATAGGGATTGTCAACTACATTCCGGAATTCCTCGACAGCTTCCTGCTGTTCGGCAGTGAGCGATGCGGAGTCCCAGGAAGAAATAATCTTCCGGGCTTCGTCGACCAGGAGCTCATCGAACACTTCTCCATAACAGGCAGTAAGCAGACGGAGTTTCAACAGCGAAGCGGGAAGGGTATCAAGGAGATTCCAACAACGGTTTAATATCTCCTGGAGGTGATCCTGCTTCTCGCCATGGTCAATGAACGATGCGTTATAACCCATCAAGAGAGCAAGACAGACGTTTGCCTGTTCTTCCGTAGTAGTACCTCGAGCACTGGAACCATACAAAGCCGCAGTCAAGCGGTAAACCTCACCGTTGCGGCGGGAAAGGTCATCACTATAGATAGGACTACCGTCCATACCTAAATACATCAGTTCGTGCGCAGCACGCTGGAGATTAATTGCTTCTTCGAAAAGGGAGGAGGACATTTTTTGAATTATGAATTGTAAACTATGAGTTGTAAATTATGAATTATAATTCAGCCGATCACTTCTATAAGGTCCGGATGGATGGTAGCCATGGCAACAGCAATGACACCTTGTATCTCTATAACCACACGACGGTCACGTGCACCCTTTACTTTCAGAAAAATACCCTCCTGACCTGCAAAGTCACCACCCGTAATACGGACTCTAGTTCCTTTCGACAGATTCAACTCTTCGGGCTGGAAATAAAGCAAATGGTCGTTATAGGTTCCGGCAACGGCGACGAAGCGCTGCATCTCATGGTCGGGAATAATTATCTTCTGACCACTGCGAGTATCGGTTATATATTGCAAATAAGTAATTTGAGACTTAACACGCTGTACGTCGGAAGGACGTGCATGGACAAAAACCAGATTACGGATGACGGGAACCAAAGTACGGACTTTCTTACCCTTACGGATACTTACCTTATATTGCATGGGGACAAAACAGCCGAGGTTCTCCTTCTCGAGAAGATGCACCGCATCAAGCTCTCTGCGGTATGTGGCACGCATGGCATGCCAGACTTCAACCTCGTTATCCGTTTCCATTTTCGTTGTTTTGTTCACAAAAGAGTGTTCCTCTAGGGCTTTGAACCCTCGGTATATACCTGGTATCCAATCATTTGCGAGCACCTTATGTAAAATACAGCAAGCATTGTGCCCTTCTTGCCAACAGTTTTTTTGCAGTTCGTCATTACCTTCTGGTAAGAGACTATAAACGAACGGATTACAAACAAAAAGCGTTTTTTAAACGTTCGTTTAATGGACGTCAAATTTCAGGAAATGAAATAGGGAATGAGTTAATAAAAGGGAATGGAAATTTTAAATATTAAATAAGATACTTAATATACTGAATTACTGTAGATTAAACTGATATACGATGGGTTTTCCAAAATATTTTTATTAAACATTTTGAGGATATAAAAAACAGTCTTATCTTTGCGTCCATTAAACGAACGTTTAAAAAACACTTCCAAATCAAAGTCATTTCCATTTATATATCAACGCATTAACCCATCATAAAGATAAAACCCAGCTTTTTATCTCCATCCTTACTCCACAAAAACAAAAAACTTGATATACCTTTGCATTTATTTTACAAACTACAGTAATTTTAATTATTAACCCAAAAACATTAGAAAATGAAGGCAAAAGAAACACTCCAAAGTAAGGAAAAAAAACAAAAAGAGACACCCTTAAAACGGATGTAAAGCACGGCATATCAGCTCCTAAAGCAGGAGTAGGACGTCCCTCAAGCGGGGAGGTTATAGGAATACTGCCACAATATAGGAAAGAAGTCATTAAAGACATCATCCTATGGAAAAAATCAAGATACTTTATAGAAGAAAAGCCGACAAGCAACAAGGCATTGGCACAATGGGCATACTCACATTTCGACTTTAGAACGCCAGACTATAAAAGACTGTCAGAAAACACTATAATACAAGAGTTCGGTGAAGTGTGGCGGGAAATGAAGGTAGCAGGAAAGATATAGGGAATAAAACAAAAAAGGGCAGAAACCACGAAACTTATTGACAATAATTAAATATAAACAACTTAAGGAATAAACCACTTATCTTTGCCGCCACTTTGGTAAGGATGAAGCCACACCGCCTATAGATGCCGCTTTCTCAACGAATGCGGCATCTTTTTTTATATACAAGCGTACCTCCTGCCAAACTAATACAATTATTAATTTTAAAGACAACAAGATGAGAAAGTCGACAAAGAACGCTTCACTTCACGAAGCACTGAGAAACCTATGGAAAATACGTATCATGCTGGAAAAGAACTACACGGAAACATGCGCCACATGGATGGCCCGACGGATAGAAAGCCTGATAGACCACATGCAATACGGCCACGCACTCATAGCCTACCACAAGCAGGACGGGACATTCAGGCTGGCGAAAGCCACCTTACTGCCCTACAAGGCAGACTTCAGAAGAGATTATGACATCACAAGAGTGACAAGCACCATAGCCTTTTGGGACGTGGAACTGCAGGCATGGAAAACCTTCCAGCTGGAAAACTTCCTCGAATGGAGCCCCATATGCTAACCATTAACCATTAATCACTAATCATTAAACACTAAAAACAATGGCCATGATGTACGGGGGAATGCTATACTTCCCCCTCAAAGTAAATCTATTCGAAGAGATAGCAGTGGAACTGGTGGAAGCCAGGTTCGGACTGAAAGGAACGGCGGCGGTAATGAAACTGCTGTGCAAGATACACAAGGAAAACGGATATTACCTGAAATGGAACGCGGAGCAATGCACACTGTTCACAAACAAGGCGGGAAAGGACATCAACGAGCAGGAGATGCAGGGAATCGTGGACATCCTGGTGGAGAAAGCCTTTTTCGACCCCAAAACCTATAAGGAGCAAGGGGTGCTGACCTCTACCGAAATACAGAAGGTATGGCTGGAAGCCACCAAACGAAGAAAAAGGGACCTCACCACCCTGCCCTATCTGCTGGTAGAGACGGAGGAAGATAAACCGGACAAGGACAAGACTTGTACGCAAAACCGAGAAAATTGCACGCAGGATGCGGACATTTTCCCCGAAAATGCATGCAATTCCAAACAAAGCAAAGAAAGCAAAGTAGAAGAAAGCAAAGTAGAAGAAAGCAAAGTAGAAGAAAGCAAAGTAGAAGAAAGCAAAGCAAAAGAAAGTAAAGCACTTCACCCTCTTACTCCCCCGGGGGAAAGCGGAGGAGCGCAGGGAAATCCTGATCTGGACATTCCCGGATATGCCTACAACAGGAATACGCACAACCTGGAATGCCTCATGCTGAATCTGGAAAAGCTCTACATCACCGACCGGGAGGAAATCAGGAAGATTCTGAAGTTATCGGACTACGGCAGGCTGGGAAACTACGTCTGGAAAATATTCAATGGAACAAACTGGAACAAGGTGAACAGCAAGGGAGGGTACATCATCTCGGTACTGGCAAGGGAGAAGCGGAGTACGGGAAGCTGATTCCACAGGGCACAAGCTATCAATAACATGTCATGCAGGAAATCAACAACGTGTGATACAAAAAACAAATATCGTGTCGGCAGGATATTAATTCCTTGCCGACACGATATTCATTCCTTCTTCGTCCTTAAAATTGTGACTTATAATTATGCTGATATTCAGCGCAAAACCTCTGCAATTCAATAAAAAATGGCTGGAACACAGCAAACAGTTCCTCATCGTGCTTTTCAAGGTATCGAATTGCCTTATCTACGGATATATCAATATGATGATATTCCACCATGATGTTCAAAGATTCTCTTATTCCGTTCAGAGTGGCGTATTTCTGCAAACGGTCGGTCAGGATAAAATGCCAAATAAAACGTTTGAACCGTAGCGGAAGATAGCGGTAATTGATAAGGAGGGAAAGATAAAAATTCCGGGTATACTTCCTCAAGGAGCCTCCGGAGAACGACTCGAAACGGGAAGCCAGCAAATAATCGAAATAAATATCCAGCAATACCCCCGAATAGCGTCCGAATTCAGGTTGAAGCCTATGTACCACCTCGCAGACAGCCGGATGACGGTCGGTATAGTCGTCAATAGCGCGGTGAAGCTGAATACCCTTGGCTATATCCGGCGGATAATTCTTATAGGAGCTTCCCTTTACAGCATCGCCTACAAAATTGCCCAACTGTACTTTTCTGTTCGGACCGGAAAGGAATACATGTGCCAGATAGTTCATGACAAAAGATTTACCAGCTCCTTGCAAAGACACTCCTTCACCTCTTCCATCGGCACTTCATGTCCCAGTTCTTTCTGCAAAGAAGTGACCCCCTTGTCGATGAATCCGCAGGGATTGATATAGCTGAAATAACGTAAATCGGTATTCACATTCAGTGCCAGCCCATGCATGGTAACAAAATGGCTGCTGCGCACGCCGATGGCACAAATCTTACGGGCACGGGGAGTATCGCCCTCCAGCCATACGCCCGTTGCCTTCTCCAGGCGTCCGGCAGCGATGCCAAACGAAGCACAAACGCGAATTACCGCCTCTTCCAGCAGATGCACATACTCCTTCAACCCCAAAGAAAAGTCCTCGAGGTTCAGAATAGGATAACAGACCAACTGTCCCGGACCATGATACGTAATGTCTCCACCACGGTCAATATGATAGAGCGTAGCCCCTATCCTGCGCAGTTGTTCTTCTCCCAGCAGCATATTCCTTTCTTTCCCGCTACGCCCCAATGTATAGACATGGGGATGCTCGCAGAGCACAATATGATTGACATAGCACTCTCCTGCCTGCTTGGCGTGTACAAGTGCGTCAAACCATTCCGTCTGCCGGCTCCATGCCCCGGCATAAGGAATCATGTTCCAATCTGATATTTCCAGTTTCATGCAAGCAAATATAGCACTTTTTTGAATTCACTCCCCGAATTTATCTTAAATATGTAGCATCTATTCATAAAAATACACCTTGATAATCTGATAATATCTCACGTACTTTGCAAACATTCTGATATAACTATTCACAAAAAGACAGACTTATGAAAAAAAGAATTCTAATAACGCTATTCGCAGCGTTACTGTTCAGCTTTTCCATATCTGCACAGATATTGAAGGGGCACGTATATGATGCAACGACCAATGAACCGCTTGCAGGGGCATCGGTCACCTACAAGCTGAAAGACACGCAAGGCGTAGTGACCGACATAAACGGTGCATACGAAGTACACCTGCCGGCGGGAGGTGTAGATTTGGTATTCAGCTACGTGGGATATGAGGATGTGCCAATGCCCATCGTCATCAGCAAAGGAGACATTATGCAGAAAGACGTGTACATGAAGGAAAGCACCAACCTGCTGGAAGATGTCGTGGTCTCGGCCGGACGGTTTGAACAGAAGCTGAGCGATGTGACGGTCTCCATGGATTTGATAAAGGCCAGTGACATTGCCCGCCAGGCTCCCACAGACATCACCTCGACACTGCAGACCATTCCGGGGGTCGATATCATCGACAAGCAACCCAGCATTCGAGGCGGTGGCGGCTGGACTTACAGCGTAGGTGCCCGCAGCCTGGTACTGGTAGACGGGATGAGCGTGCTCAGCCCCCAAAACGGAGTCATCAACTGGAACAGCGTACCTCTGGAAAATGTGCAGCAGGTAGAGGTCATCAAAGGAGCCTCCAGCGTGCTCTATGGTTCGTCGGCCCTGAACGGCATCATCAACATACGCACCGCACGGCCGGGACTGACCCCTCAGACCCGTTTCAGTGCCTATGTAGGAATCTATGACGACCCCGACAACAGCGATTACCAATGGAGTGACAAATCTTTCTGGAAAGAGGACAAATATCCGGTAAAGCCCTTGTTGCGCAACAGCCTTTTCAGCGGTGTACGCAATCCGCTCTACGAAGGTTTCGACCTCACCCACTCCCGCCGCATCGGTAACTTTGACGTCAGCGGCGGACTGAATCTCTTTACCGACGAGGGCTACCGCCAACAAGGTTACAACAAACGTTTCCACATCAACGGAAACCTCACCTACTATCAGCCGGATATGGGTATGAAACTGATGAACTACGGTTTCAACGTGGATTTCCTTTCCAACAAGTACGGGGATTTCTTCATCTGGCGCTCGCCCGGCGAGGCCTACCGCCCCTCTCCCTTTACTAATATGGGACGTGAGTCCAACAACTTCCGCATTGACCCTTTCTTCAACTTCACCAATCCTGAAAGAGGTACTTCACACAAAGTAAAGGGCCGTTTCTACTACAGTGCGGACAATGTGGTACGCCCTACACAATCCGCCTCCATTACGGATATTCTGGGCAACATGGGCACCGACGCACAAGTCATCCAGAACATTGCCAATGGAGACTACACAGCCCTCCAGCCACTGATGACCGGAGTTATCAAATGGCTGGGAAGCGACAAGCTGAGTGATTTGATGGACGGTGTCTTCGGCTCTCTGGACAACATATTCCCCAATGCCACCACTGCCGACTATTGCGACCTCATCTCTTGGGTAATGAGCAACGGCCTGCCGTCTGACATGGGAGGACTGCTTGAAGGGAAACTACCCAGCGACCTGGTTCCCTGGCTATCCGGTGTACTCAATCCGAAGCGCAATCAATCACCAACACGGACGGACAAGAATTACGACTATTATCTGGACTATCAGTTCAACAAGAAATGGGACGGCGGCGCACAAATCACCACGGGTCTGACTTACGAACATATCCGCACCTTCTCCGGCGAAACGGAAGAAGTACATCAAAGTGACAATGTTGCCGCCTATATGCAATACGACCAGCGCTTCTGGGACCGCCTCAGCGTATCGGCCGGTGTACGTGCCGAATACTACCGGATAGACAAGCACTACCGGGAAGCCGACACAAAGGTTTTCGGGAGCAAGATTCCTTTCCGCCCCGTGTTCCGTGCCGGGCTGAACTACCAGCTAGCCGATTACAGCTTCCTGCGTGCCAGCTTCGGCCAGGGTTACCGTAATCCCTCCATCACCGAGAAATACCTTCGCAAAGACATCGGAGGTGTAGGTGTATATCCCAACTACAACGTACAGCCGGAAAAAGGATTCAATGCCGAGCTGGGATTCAAGCAAGGGTACAAGGCAGGCAATTTACAAGGATTTGCAGATGTCGCCGCTTTCTATACCCAATACAAGGATATGGTGGAATTCCAGTTCGGCCTATTCAACAATGCGGACCTGAGCATGATAAACAGCGTTACAGACGCCATACAAATGCTGAAGAACGGCAAGGGTTTCGGCATCGGGGCACAGTTCCACAACGTGTCCAAAGCACAGATTTATGGAATGGAAATCAGCACCAACGGCATGTACACCTTCAACAAAAACGCCAAGCTGCTCTATAACCTGGGATATGTATATACCGAACCGAGGGATGCCGACTACAAGAAACGCAATGCCCTGGAGAACACCTATACCGACCCGCTTCAGATGAAGGAGAAAAGCAATGACGGCAAGTACTTGAAATATCGTCCGAAACACAGTTTCAAGGCCACGCTGGACTTTCAGTGGAAACGCATCAACATAGGTGCCAACGTAAACTGGAAAAGCAAGATACTTGCCGTGGACTATATTATGCTGGACGAACGCAGCAAAAGTGAACCTGACCTGCTGGACTACGTGCGCGACATCCTCTTCGGCTCGTCCAACGGGGAAACCCTGGCATCCTATTGGAAAAAGCATAATACGGACTATGCCACAGTGGACATGCGCTTCGGGGTGAAAGCCACCAAGGAAGTAGCTTTCCAGTTCATGATAAACAACCTGCTGAACAAGGAGTACAGCTATCGTCCCATGGCAGTGGGCGCGCCACGTACTTTCGTCGTAAAGATGGACGTTACATTTTAAAAAAAGAACATTTCATTTTAAAAACAGAATGTCTTCCGTTACTTTTTCCCGGAAAAGAATTACCTTTGTGCAAACTCTAAACGACAAAGCGTATGGAATTTCCTCAAGTCGACCTGCCAGTAGACATGATTGCATGGACTGAAGTAACGGAAGACATTCTAAACATATACAAACAGTCGTGCCGCCTGAAAGCATGCATCTTTGCACTATGCATAGAAGGTTCCATCACGGTATCCATCAATCTGATGGATACGGAAATCAAGCAAGGGGATTTTATTACCCTGCTTCCCGGAACTATCATACAGTTTTACGAACAAAAGGAAAAAGTGTGCCTGGGATTCGTGGGGTTTTCTTCCCATTGCCTCAATGGAGTCAACCTCATCCAGTCTACATTGAGCTCTTTCTCCAACATACTGGAGTATCCGGTACTGGCTGTCAACCCTACCGTCGCCTCCTACTTCAAGGACTATTTTGCCCTATGGGCACGCATCACGACCGGTCCCTATCCTCCCGATACAAAAATGGCTCAAAGCACATTGAACATGCTCCTCAGCGGCATAGACAGAATGTATTGCCACCGTCCGCAGATGCAAAAAGGGAATAAGAGCCGGAAAGAGGAAATATGCCGCGAACTGGTGCAGCTCGTCATCGAAAACTATACCCGCGAACGCCGCGCGCAATTCTATGCCGACAAACTGGGCATCTCCCTGCAACACCTCAGCACCACCGTGAGGCAGGTGACCGGCAGAAATGTATTGGACATCATCGCCCACGTCGTCATCGTAGACGTGAAAGCCAAGCTGAAATCAACCAACATGACCATTCAGGAGATTGCCTATTCCCTGAACTTCCCCAGTGCTTCCTTCTTTGGAAAATACTTCAAGAGGCACATGGGCATGAGTCCGCTGGAGTATAGGAACAGCTGAGAATACAGCCGTCAGAACCTGGAACTCAGACGAAGGCTGCTCAAAGCCACGGATACACAGGAAAGAGCCATGGCAGCACCTGCCAGCGCAGGACTCAGCAGGATGTCATAGACGGGATAGAGTACTCCGGCCGCGACAAAGATACCCACTGTATTATAGATGAAAGCCCAGAACAGATTCCGGTACATGAGGCTCACAGTCTGGCGAGACAACCGGAAAACTTTGGGCAACAGCAGCAGGTCTGAAGTCCTGAGAGTAATCATGGCGGTGTCCATCAACGTATCGGTCCCCTTTCCCATGGCAATGCTTACATCAGCACAGCTCAAGGCTTGCGCATCGTTCACGCCGTCACCTACCATGGCGACCGTTTTACCCTGAAGCTGCAGCTTATGGATGAAATCCTCTTTGTCGTCGGGCATGGCATCAGCCACAAAACGCATGATACCCAAACTGCCGGCCACGGAAGAAGCTGTACGCTCACCGTCTCCCGTAAGCATGCATATCTCGATGTCCTGGATACGCAGTTCCCGGATAGCTTCCATAGAAGTCACCCGCAACTGGTCCTTGATGGCAATAACGGCAAGTAAATCGTTCTCACGCCCAAAGTAGACAATACTGTTTCCGTCCGATTCATATTGTGTCAGCATATCGGCCAGGATATCCGACAAATTGGCTTGATAATCTTTCAGCAGTTTATGGCTTCCTACCCAATATTCCGCACCCTGATAGGCCACTCTGACACCTTTTCCGGTAATGTT
>NZ_JBCNZM010000040.1:0-9796 GCF_040227615.1 Bacteroides sp. RTP31139st1_H2_RTP31139_211217
AGTCAAAGATGTTGTGTTTTTTGACGAAGGCATAGAGAATGTCTTTCATCAGGCGTTTTTTCTCTTTGTTGAACTGAGACTTGAAGAACGCAACCATGTCGGATATTTCGGCATATTCCAAATCTGTCAGGTCTATGTAGATTGTCTTCTTTGAAGCATTGTAAGTTGCCCCCTTAAATGCTTCACTCTTACTGCCGAGAACCGATAAAAAGACTTGAATGATAATCGTGCGTTCTTCTTTGTTCCTATACTTGAATGTCCTGCGTGAAGTCTTGTTTTCGCAGATGTCTTCAAGCGTCATACCGTATTTTCTCAGGTGTTCTTCAAGAAGACGGCGGGCGTTCTCTGCCTCCCCACCGCATCCCCGTTCTGCGAGAGCGAGAAGTTTTTTGAGTTTGTCCGTAATTCTTTCCATATCAAAAATTTACTTATCAGTTTATTCCGATTTTATTTATTATTTCGTATATTTGTCCGCATACAAAATTGTATGACGGTGCAAATATAAACAAAGTAATTATTTTGAAAGAATAAATCGAAATTAAATTTATAATTTAACAATAATTATATTTACTAATGGAACATCTTAGACGATTGAAAAAAGTTATAAACTGGCTTATTTTCAAGGAAATAGCGGAAAATGAAAGGGCTTTGGCTGAAACTCTGGGATATACAAAGTCTTCTTTCTCTCAGATTGTTACGGGTAAAGTGCCTCTTTCCGAGAAGTTTATGAAGCGAATTTGTTCCCTTGATGAAAATATAAACTTTGTTTGGCTTCAATCAGGCGAGGGAGAAATGTTCCTTTCTAATAATCTGAACAGTGAAGACAGCGGGGTGGCTGTTCCTAAAGATGTTTGGGAAATTATCAAGCAGCAAGCGGAAAGCCTTTCAGCCCGTGACAAACAAATAGATGAATTAATGGAAATGCTGAAAGAACAGATTCAGGAGAACAAAAAAATCAATGCCCGCCGGGAAGGGAATGCAAGCTCTGCCGTTGCCGTATAGCGGTTGTCGGGAAAAGTGTTTTCAAAATACCTAAATATGGATATGAATAGAAGACTTCAAGATATTATAAAGTATAAGACTGGCGGGAGACAGACCGCCTTTGCAGCCCTTTTGAATTGGTCGCCGCAATATCTGTCTAAACTTCTGAAAGGCGTTGATTTCGGGTTGCAACCCGTAGTCTCAATCATTGAGGCTTTGCCCGAGATAAACGCCCGTTGGTTCTTGACGGGGCAGGGGGAAATGCTGAGTGATGAGAAACAAGCGGACTTGCGCCGTGAAGCCCTTGAACACGTTTATCAAGTCATGGAACTTGAACGCTTCATTCCCGTTATGACCCCCGATGAACTTCGCATGTTTGAACGTCAGGTCAGAGAGGGGGAGAAAGCCGATTTCAGCCCCGACACGATTCAATCATGGAGGGAACGCCTTAATGTCCGGGAGAGAGAAATTAACGTCAAATTTGCAACCGCAGCCGCAAAATCAGATGAATTATGCAGACAGAAGACAGCCAAAAGATAGTACGCCGTTTTTTTGAGGCTCTTTACCGCTTGAAAGATGACGGGAAAATAAGAGGTAAGCAGACTTTTACCCGTGAGTTTGATATAAATCGCTGGAATTTGAACAAACTTGAAAAGAACTTGGCAAGTGACATTTTTCAACCCGCTTGGTTGACTTATATAGTGAAAGAATACAAGGTTTCCGCACGCTGGCTTCTGACGGGCGAGGGAGACTTCTATGAAACGAGGACAGGGGCAAAGCCATGAGGCTGCCCCCGTCTCTTATTCCTTGTTGTCATCAGCCCCGAAAATATCGGGTATCATCGCAACCGCCTCCTGCTTTTTCTTATCAAGGATTTTCGCATAAATCTGTGTTGTAGAAAGCTCCTTGTGCCCGAGAAGTTTCTGAACCGTGTAAATGTCTGCGCCGAGGTCAAGCATGAGGACAGCGAATGTGTGCCGCCCTGAATGGAACGTGATGTCTTTTGTTATTCCCGCCCTGTTTGCCCACATCCTTAACTCAGCTATCATATAGGCACTGTATTTGAAACCGACAAAAACCCGGTCATCAGGTTCACGGCGAACCCCCATGTATTGAACCGCTTGTTTATTGATGTCAAGGTATTCTTGCCCGCCCGTCTTCTTCTGTTTGAAGATTATCCGGGTAAAGTCTCCTTGCTGCTGAACTTCACGCCAACGGAGTTTCTCAATGTCTGATTTGCGAAGACCTGTCAGGCATGAGAACATGAACGCATTTTTCAAGGCTGGGTATTTGCAATGGGCAGCAGCCATCGCCTTGACTTCTTCCAAAGTCAGATAACTTCTTTCTGTTTCAGCTTGTTTGAAACCCTCAATGCCACGAAGTGGGTTATGCGGTATTATCCTGTCTTCAAATGCTTGGTTGATGCAGGCACGGAGTTTGTTGAAGTAACTGACCTTGCTGTTTTGTGAAAGCGGCTTTGTCACTTCTTCCGTTGTGATAATCTTCCGTTTGTCTCTGCAACGGGCGTTCTTGTCAAGGTGTTCACGAAAACCGATTATCCATTCAGGTGTTATGTCCTTGAATGTGGTGTTAGGCTTGCAATACCGTTCAAGGTGTTTGAGGCAGCTATACCAATTACCCCAGTTTCCCCGGCTCTCGGGGTTGCCGTGACGTTTCTCACACATAGCCCGGTAATAGTCAAGAAAGTTCGTTTCAAGTTTGTAGGCGGCGTTAAAACCGTATTCTCCGTTTTGAAGTTCAACAACCCGCTTGGCTTTTATCGCCTCGGCGAGTTGAAGCGTCTGACGGTTCTTCTCCTTATCCTTTCTGTTCGTTTCAGGGATAAGATAGAGTTTCAAGTATTCATAAGACCTTTTCCCGTTCAGGTAGATGTCGAGGTATAACGTGATATTCCCCGAAGCGGTCTTTCTCTGTCTGAGCCTTATCGGTTCTTTCGATTTTCCCATAATTTTTGTTGCTTTTGTTGCTGTTTTCGATACGAGCAACAAAATAACAACAAAAAAATAATAAAACGGGTATAATCAGAGAAAAATTTCATATCGGTTTATATGGTATGTAAAACATTGATTGATTAACTGTTATCTATCATTGATTACACCCGTTTTGTATGCCTTTTGCTTTCCGTTTTACTTACTTCACTTTCCGATGCAAAAATGTTCGAAAATATTCCCAAGTACCATATCGTTCGTAACTTCCCCTGCAATATCGCTTAGATGGAAAATGCATTCGCGGATATCTTGTGAAACAAAATCTCCGGATAGATTTTCTGCTAATCCTTGTTGGACCCGGTGGATGGCTTCCAAGGCATGGGTCAAAGCCTCGTAGTGGCGTATATTCGTGACAATGACATCGTTTTGGGTAACCGTGGGCAGGTTAGCGGCAGAGATTAGCATTTGCTGAAGCTTGTCGAGGTTGGTACGTCCTTTGGCAGAGATGGAGATGCATTGCACATTAGTAGCGGCCACGGTGAAACTGGAGTTGGGGATGGTTGAGGCATCTTGCACCAAATCGGTCTTGTTGAATACGAGAATGAGCCGTTTCCCTTCGCAACGGGGAAGTATCTGGGTAGTTAGTTGTGGTATCCGTGAGACGGCATTCGTGGCATCAACTATCCAGAGCACGATTTCCGCCTGCTCCAATTTCTGGAAGGTTCGCTCAATTCCTAGGTTCTCGATGGTGTCGTTCGTTTCGCGTATGCCTGCCGTATCAATAAATCGGAAAGTTATCCCACCAAGATTGACTGTGTCTTCTATCACATCGCGGGTTGTCCCGTGTATGTCGCTTACAATGGCTCGTTCCTCGTTTAGTAGTGCATTCAACAGGGTGGATTTACCAGCGTTCGTTTCGCCGATGATGGCTACGGGCACGCCGTTCTTGATGGCATTGCCTACACTGAAGGATTGTACTAAACGGGAAATTACCTGCTCTATGCCGTCTGCTAGGAGACATAGCTCGGAGCGGTCGGCAAATTCCAGTTCTTCGTGGTCGCTGAAGTCCAGCTCCAGTTCTATGAGTGATGTGAAGTGCAGCAATTGGTCGCGTAGTGAGGCCAGCTCTTTACTGAACCCACCGCGCATTTGGCTCATGGCGAGGCGGTGAGTGGCGGCAGAGGTGGAGGCGATGAGGTCGGCCACGGCTTCGGCCTGGCTTAGGTCCATTTTGCCGCCCAAGAAGGCCCGTTGCGTGTACTCACCGGGAGCTGCCAGGCGGCAACCATTACCGATGAGCAGTTGCAACACCTTCTGAAGAATATAGCTCGAACCGTGGCACATGATTTCCGTGCTATCCTCGCCCGTGTACGAGTGGGGGGTACGGAATAAGCTTACAAGTACTTCGTCTATGATGTTTTCTTCTTCATGGATATGACCGAAGGTAAGTGTGTATGGCTTGGCATCCTTCAGCTTCTTCCCCTTCCGGGCAGGGGTAAATATGCGGGATGTTATCTCTATGGCATCCGGTCCGGAGACACGGATGCATCCTATGGCTCCCCCTTGGGCGGTGGCTATGGCACAAATGGTATCTTGGTTCATTTTATCCGGCTTATTTTTATTCAGCAAAGATAATGGTTTCTTTACAAAAAAGAGAGATGGTGATTCAACTTATGGGCTTTTATCGTAACTTTGTGCAAATCGATAATGGATAGATGCTTATAAAGCCTAATCCGCCTCTGTGCCCATTGTGGGTATAGCAGGACATTGCTACACTATACAGACCAGCAACGGGCACGTCAAGCAGGATGTGATGAAGTCATTACTATAAACCCTACTCCTAGGATTGGCTGAAGGAAAGGGAGGAGCATTTCTTGAAGGATACTTAGATACGGTCGAGTACTGTTTTGATAAGAGTATCTATCGTATTCTTGTATCCCGTGTTAGCTTCTTTTATCAGGCGGTTGGCAATGACCATGCATACCGTCATGGCCTTGTGCCCCATCAGACGGCTCAAGCCTGCCAGGGCAGAACTTTCCATCTCGAAGTTGGTGATACGGTAGCCGTTGTATTCAAATTTTTCAATCTTCTCATTCTGATGTGGGTCGGCAAGCGGCACGCGTAACTCGCGTCCTTGAGGTCCGAAGAAGCCCCCGGCGGCAATCGTTACGCCACGTACCATGTCGTTTTGTGCGATGCGGTCTATCAGTTCAGTGCTTGCATCAATGACGTAGGGGGCAGGGGCACACATGTTGCCGGACCATCCCATATGGTTGAGGAAGGCACGCTCCATGGGCAGGTCGCACACGGAGTTGCGTCCGGCATAGAAGTTGAGCAGCCCATCGAAACCAATGGACTTTTCAGAACATACGAATGTGCCTACCGGAGTGTAGGGTTGCAAGCCGCCGCAGGTGCCGATACGTACCAGCTCAAGGCTACGCAGACGGGGCTTTTCTTCGCGCGTCTCGAAATCGATGTTTGCCAGGGCATCCAGTTCGTTCATCACGATATCGATGTTGTCACATCCGATACCGGTGGAAACCACCGTAATACGTTTCCCCTGGTAAGTACCGGTGATAGTCTTGAACTCGCGGCTTTCCACTTCACATTCCTTGTTCTCGAAATGGGAGGCAACCAGTGCCACCCGTCCGGGGTCGCCTACCAAGATGACTTTGTCTGCCAGCCATTCGGGCTTTACGTGAAGATGAAATACAGAACCGTCTTCATTGATGATCAGTTCGGAAGAGGCGAAATATTTCTTCATATGCTTGAGGCTTTAATCTTTTGTTTATAAATAGAAACGCCGGGAACCGATTCTTGTTCACCGGTTCCGGCGTTTCGTCAGTTACTTTTCGGGTTATTTACTCAACGGCTGGCTGGTATTGCCCGTCGTCGGTTTAGCAATGTTTTCGCGCATGGAAGTGTCGGCTTCTATATTCTTCATCCGGTAATAGTCCATGATACCCAGATTGCCGTTGCGGAATGCTTCGGCCATGGCCTTGGGTACTTCCGCTTCTGCCTCGATAACTTTGGCACGGGCTTCCTGGGCTTTTGCCTTCATTTCCTGCTCTGTGGCTACGGCCATGGCGCGGCGTTCCTCTGCCTTGGCTTGAGCAATGTTCTTGTCGGCATTGGCTTGGTCTATCTGCAGGGCGGCACCGATATTCTTACCTATGTCAATATCAGCAATGTCAATGGACAGAATTTCGAATGCTGTTCCGGCATCCAACCCCTTGCGCAATACCAGTTTGGAGATAGAATCCGGATTCTCTAATACAGACTTATGATTCTCTGACGAACCGATGGAAGACACAATACCCTCGCCTACACGGGCCAGAATCGTGTCTTCTCCGGCACCTCCCACCAATTGGCGGATATTGGCGCGCACCGTTACACGGGCCTTGGCAATCAGCTGGATACCGTCTTTGGCAACAGCTGTCACGGGAGGGGTGTCAATTACTTTGGGGTTAACGGACATCTGTACGGCTTCGAACACGTCACGGCCGGCAAGGTCGATGGCGGTTGCCATCTGGAACGGCAGCTCGATATTGGCTTTAGAGGCGGATACCAGTGCGTGTACCACCCGCTCTACGTGACCTCCGGCAAGGTAGTGCGCTTCCAGTTCGTCGCGCGTGATGTTTTGCAATCCTGCTTTATGAGCTTCAATCATGCCGGGCACAATGATATAAGGAGGAACATTACGGATACGCATCAGGAAAAGTTGTACCAGCGAGATGTTTACTCCCGATACTTTGGCAGACAGCCACAAGAAGAACGGTACATAATGGAAGAAAAGTACCAGGAAGATAATGCCTCCTATAATGAGGAAGGCGGTTAAATACATTGTGCTTGGATCCATGAGATTAAATATTAATTGTTAGTTATAAATAGGTTGATTCCTGAAATTTCACTGCTTGAGCCGTTCCACTAAGAGGACTCCGTCGGCAATACGGTCTACGATAATCGGAGTCTTTTCGTTCAGGAAGCCGTCTGATGACTTTACTTCCACGATGTCTCCGTTGATTTCGGCATAGCCGATAAGAGCCAGGCGAGTAGTGGTTACGCCTATATCACCTACCTTGACTTTTTCCTCGGCACTACGGTCTACTTTGGAGGTGATGTTTTTTTTCAATGCAATTTTGTCGAGTGTCTTGGAGCGCATGAACCATACCAACGAGCCGATACAAGCCAGGGCAGATATGATAAGCGTAATGACACCTGCCGTGGTACCCATATAGGCAAAGGCATAGTAGTTGGCAAAGATGATGCAACCTCCTGCCAGAAAACCGGCAACGCTGATGCCCGGAATTACGAATAATTCCACTAAGAACAAGATTACTGCTCCTATAATCAATGAGGCGATAATGAGTATATCCATAGTTGTCTTTATTTGGTGGCTTGTTTTTCCAGGTTGCGCACTTGAATGGCAGTCTGCTCCATCTCAGTGGACAATTGCCGTACACGTTGCTCCAGGTCGAGGATGGCGGCGGACATCTTGTCCTTTTCCTGCTTGTTGGCTCGGGAGTATTCCGAACGCATATCTTCCAGTTTCTCCTGCAGTTGTTTGTAGCTCTGCTCCAGCTGATTGTATTTGCCATACGAGGCTTTGGCCTGCGGGGAGCGGAAATCGTCCAGCTGGTAGTAGGTGGAGTGGTCGTCAATGATGAATTGGAAATCATGCTTCTTGGTGGTCTGCGGCTTTGCGTTGGCAGCAGTCCGAAGTCTTTCTTGGGCGGCCTCTACCGCATCGGTGTCCGTCCATGTGTCCTTGATAGAGTGAAGTTGCGCCAATGATATCATCTTGTCCGGGTCCATCCCTTCGTAGTTGTACACTTGCTTGGATGAGTTGGGAATGAATACATAGATGCACACTTTGCCTTCCGGCTGGTAGCGGTCGGAGGCAAACCATCCCAAGTCGTTGAATTCGTCGATGACGTACATATAGTCGTTGTAGGGCGAATTGAACGGCATGCCCACATTTTCCGGCATCAGATAGGAGTCGGTATTCGTATTGTAACGGGTGACGAAAATATCATATCCTCCCATCGAGCCAGGGCCATCCGAAGCATAGTAGATAGTGATACCGTCCGTAAGTACATAGGGATAGTCTGCATTCATGGCCTCGTTGATGCTTCCGGGCAACAAGCTGCCATCACTCCATTTGTCCAGCAACTTGTTGCGCGAAAGGATACTGAGGGTGCTGTCCGGTTGCATTTCGCTATAATATAGCTTATTGCCCAGCTCCGTTTCGTATACCGTTCCGCCTTCCTTACCGGAATCATTGAAGTAGGTGTCGTACATGAACAGCTTGCCCGATTCGGGGCTGATTTTGTATGCATCCAGGAATTTTTCCTTGTCTACCACAAAGCTGTCGATGAAGCAGACCTCTTCCACGCCTTTCAGCATGCGCAAGTTGGATTTGCTTTTTTCCAATAATTGTTCGGCCTCTTCGGTGGAGCGTTTTCTCTTTCTCAGGTCGGAAATGTAGGTCTCATAAGTCTCGATGGCTTCTTCGAACCGATATAAATCATTGTATGCCCGGGCCAAATAGAGTTGCCCGCTGGGGACGCGTCTCTTGACGGCGCTTTCCAGGTGTTTCAAGGCTTCTGCGGGTTCGCCGGTTTCCAGGCAACATACACCGTACCATAGGTTGTAATTTCCATTGCCAGGTTGTGTCTTGACGAGTTTCTTGAAAGTGGGCTTGGCTTCTTCGTATTCTCCCTTCTCGTACAAGGCTTTGGCTTCTGCCAGGCTTTGTGCGGAAATTGTTATGCTCAAAAGGCCGAATAGAAAGAAAAGGATATATTTTTTATTCATATTGATACATGCTGATTGTTCAGAAGGTCAAAAATACAAATTTATCGTGAATAAAGCTGGTTTCCGTAATTCTATTTTGTTAATTCTTCTTTAAATCGTTCTTTTGCCTTACTTTTGCAACCGGAAGAGCTATAATTCATAACTTATAACTCATAACTCGTATCAATGGCACGATTTACTGAAGAAGAAAAGATGTTGCGCCGCATAGACAAGCGGTTTAGCAAAGGTGTGGTGGAATATGGGCTGATAGAGGACGGCGATAAGATTCTTATCGGGCTTTCGGGAGGCAAGGACTCTTTGGCGCTGGTGGAATTGTTGGCACGGCGTGCCCGTGTCTATAAACCCCGTTTTTCCGTTGTCGCCGTACATGTAGTGATGAAGAATATACCTTATCAAAGCGATGTGGACTATCTGAGGGAGTACGTAGAGTCGTGGGGAGTGCCTTTTGTTCTCTTTGAAACGGAGTTTGATGCCACGACAGATACCCGCAAGTCTCCTTGTTTTCTTTGCTCTTGGAATAGGCGGAAGGCATTATTTACCGTAGCCAAGGAGCAGGGATGCAATAAAATCGCGTTAGGCCATCACATGGATGATATTCTGGAGACCTTGCTGATGAATATCACCTATCAGGGAGCGTTCAGCTCTATGCCCCCCCGGCTGGTAATGAAGAAGTTTGATATGACGATTATCCGTCCGATGTGTCTGGTACATGAGGCGGATTTGATGGAGTTGGCGCAAGTGAGGGGGTATCGTAAGCAGGTGAAGAATTGTCCGTATGAGTCACAATCCAGCCGTAGTGCAATGAAAGGCATTCTGAAACAATTGGAGGAAATGAATCCTGAGGCACGCTATAGTCTATGGGGGAGTATGACGAATGTGCAAGAGGAATTGCTGCCTGCAATCATTAATCATTAATCACTAATCATTAATCACTATATGAAAGCATTTTATACCATTTTGCTATTGATTGTATCTAATATTTTCATGACGTTTGCCTGGTATGGGCATCTGAAGCTACAAGAGACAAAAGTCATCTCCAACTGGCCGTT